>JASLBT010000263.1 GCA_030146445.1 Segetibacter sp.
AGTTGATAGGTTGAGGCGGTCAGGCTGTATGCTTAGAAGTATTCAGGCGTTTGGGGGAAAGTTGTTTGCGTGATCACCAATCAGCGGATGAGGGATTTGGGAACGGTATTAGGTCAGGCATTTGGATAATGGTAAAGGGGTATTCGGGTATTGGTAATTCAATGTTGTTTAGTTAAGCAGATTTTTTTTTGACCCAACCTTAGTATTTCTATCGGGCATCGTTGCGTCGCACTCCCGTCCGACTGGCGCGGCCGGGCGGGCGTGTACCGCAGTTTCGTTGCGCAGCAATGGATGACCATCAAATCTTAACTAAACAGCATTGATTGGTAATTGGTTTAGTGTTAAGGATTGCAACGCAGTAGCTCAGTTCGTCATCTTACATTTCATTATTGATTTGCTCAAAGCAGCGAGAGCGATTAAAGGATTACGGATTGACTGATCAACTTATCAACTTCCCTCCATATACCTCAGTACCTTAATACCCTATACCCAATTCCCCAATATCAGAGCTCTTGCGAGCTTTCGGGCAGGCCATCGTATTCGCCGGCCAGGGCATACTTACCGAATATGACCAGCCCTGTTGCGATCGGTAAAAACACTGCGATGATGATGCACCACTGCAGGATGGTATTGGTGGCATTTGACGAAGCCGCGCTTTTGGCCGCTTCGGTCGTGGCAAGCTGAACCTGTTCGCGGGCGATGCCAATTTTATCTGCCGCCTGCCAGATCATAAAGATGATTGCGGCCGGCCCGAGTATCATCCAGATGATGCCAAGACCTCTTTTTAGATTGTTCATATTGTAATGTTTTTCGGAATTATTTATCGTTAGTTCTTGCACTTTGCCGGTGCGACAGTAATTGATGCTGCCTAACCAGTCCTATGCACCGGTAGTGTTAATCAAGTATATTCTCGTCTTTTTTGTTGCGCAGGTAAATGGAACCGATAACCAGGCAAACCGATGCAACGCCGATCGGGTACCATAAACCCGACAACGGGGTTGCTCCCTTGAAACTGGTGATCAACGTGGCAATAAATGGAACAAGTCCGCCAAACACCCCATTGCCGATGTGATACGGAAGGCTCATGGAAGTATACCTGATCTTGGTTGGAAAAAGCTCCACCAGGAATGCTGCTATAGGTCCATACACCATGGTTACGTAGATGATCTGCAGAAAAACGAGGAACACAAACAACCAGTAAGTGTTTGACGGCAGCCGCTTTTCGGTGTACGTGGTTGTACCCAAATGGGTGCCCTTTATCGGACTTGCAAACATCGTATCGGTTCGGATTTCCCTGAACCTGAGCCCATCGGCGAATTGTTTTTCGGTGGATGTGATCATTATTGAGTCGGGCCTATCCTTAACCGGCTCGTACCTTACTGTTGGTGCGCCAAGCATGGTTGCTCCGGCGCCTGCTGATACATCCGTTTTTTCGAGGAACATGTTATAGATAGGACGATAGGTAAGTATGCCGAGTAACATCCCGAGCATCATGATCCACTTTCGGCCAATGCGGTCGCTTAGTGCGCCGAAAATGATAAAAAATGGCGTGGCAAATAATATCGCCCACAATACAATCGTACGGCTCTGTTCGAAGTCGAGCATTGCTTTCGTTTCCAGGAAGTTTTGGGCGTAAAACTGACCGGTGTACCAGATCACCCCCTGCCCCATAACCGCACCAAAAAGTGCAAGCAATACCATCTTCAGGTTGGCCTTATGCGCAAAGCTTTCTTTTAACGGGTTGGTAGAGGTTTTACCCTCCTTTTTTAGTTTCGAGAATACGGGCGACTCCTTCATTTTCATCCTGATGTAAATAGATACGACGACGAGCAAAATCGACACCCAAAAAGGATAACGCCAGCCGCCCCATTCTGCATTAAATGCCTCGTCGCTCATGCTCATTTTGGTAAGCAGGATTACACCCAGCGACACGAATAAACCAAGTGTTGCAGTTGTTTGAATCCAACTCGTATAGTAGCCGCGACGCCCTGGGGGTGAGTGTTCGGCAACATAGGTTGCGGCTCCACCGTATTCGCCTCCTAATGCAAGACCCTGCACAAGCCGGAGAAGCAACACAAGGATCGGTGCAAGCATTCCGATTGATTTATAGCCCGGAACCAACCCGATAAGGAAGGTAGAACCTCCCATGAGCACGAGGGTAAGCAAGAATGTATACTTCCGGCCAATGATGTCGCCGAGCCTGCCAAACACCAGCGCACCAAAGGGACGAACAATAAATCCGGCGGCAAAAATGGCAAGGGTTGATAACAGCGCGGCCGTTCCCTGTTCTTCAGGAAAAAACTGCTTCGAAATGACCGTCGCAAGGCTACCAAAAATATAGAAGTCGTACCATTCGATTAGTGTACCTAGTGAAGATGAGAAGATCACTTTTCCAATACCCTGCGAGGTGTTGTTACTCATATAGCTGCCAGTTAGGGTTTAAAGATATAGAATTACGATATGCAGCAATTAAATCCACCTTACAGATTGGCAATAGCAGCTATAGATAAACGTCAAAGCCCCAGCAGCGCCGAAGAAACCAGCCTACATGCTCACTTTCGATTTTGACCGCAATCTTGCAAACACTCGCATTTTATATTGTACCTCTATCTGCATCTCTAGTATGGATTTCGATTGTCTGGAACCTTTGCCGTTCTCCATTTTTAATTTTACATTTTTTAATTTTGCATTTTGCCTTGCACTTACCTTAGCTGCATAAAACCCATTGCATGTCGTACCCGTACCAGATTACCAGCTTAGCGCAATACGAAGCGGAATACAAAAGAAGTGTAGATGATCCTGCCGGCTTTTGGGCGGGTATAGCCGAGCATTTTAGCTGGCGGAAGAAATGGGATGAGGTGTTGAACTGGAACTTCATCGAACCCAGAATTGAGTGGTTTAAAGGGGGTAAACTAAACATCACCGAAAATTGCCTGGATCGTTACCTTGATAGCCATGGAGATCAGCCGGCATTGATCTGGGAACCAAACGATCCTGAAGAACACCATCGCGTGTTGACCTACCAGAACCTTTATGATAAGGTGTGCCAATTTGCACACGTGCTTCGAAACAACGGTGTACAAAAGGGCGATCGCGTATGTATTTATATGGGTATGATACCCGAGTTGCCTATTGCCATCCTGGCCTGTGCGCGCCTGGGCGCCATCCATAGTGTCGTGTTCGGTGGCTTTAGTGCACAAAGTATTGCAGATCGGCTATTGGACGCCAACGCCGAATTCATTGTTACCTGCGACGGTGCCTATCGCGGACAAAAAGATATTCCACTCAAAAATGTGATCGACGATGCGCTTATCGCCTGCCGGTTTGTGAAACGCGTAATCGTATGCACCCGCACGAGAACTCCGGTAAGCATGATAAAAGGTCGCGACGTATGGTGGGAAGATGAGATTAAAAAAGTGGAAACACTTGGGCTTAAAGAGTTCCCTGCCGAAGAGATGGACGCAGAGGATCCTTTATTTATTTTGTATACGTCCGGCTCAACGGGAAAACCAAAGGGAGTGGTGCATAGCATTGCCGGGTACATGCTTTTCACCAACTATACATTTTTGAACGTGTTCCAGTACAAACCTGGCGACATTCACTTTTGCACCGCCGACATAGGCTGGATTACCGGCCATAGCTACATTCTTTACGGGCCGCTCAGCGCAGGTGGCACTTCCCTGATGTTTGAAGGCATTCCGACCTGGCCTGATGCGGGAAGGTTCTGGGATATTGTCGACAAATTCAAGGTAAACATCTTGTACACCGCTCCAACAGCCATACGCAGCCTGATGGGCTTTGGTGAGACACCACTGAAAGACAAAAACCTGGGCAGCCTGAGGATTTTGGGAACCGTTGGCGAACCCATCAATGAAGAAGCCTGGCATTGGTACGACGAACATATTGGCAAGAGAAAGTGCCCAATCGTAGACACCTGGTGGCAGACCGAAACCAGTGGTGTCCTTATCTCTAACCTTGCAGGTATCACTCCTGCTAAGCCCAGTTGGGCAACTTTACCGCTGCCCGGGGTTCAGCCGGTGTTGGTAGACGATAAGGGAGACGAGATCACCCAACCTTCAGAGGAGCACGGTGGCTTGCTGAGCGGAAACCTTTGTTTAAAGTTTCCCTGGCCAGGGATCATCCGTACCACCTATTGTGACCATGAGCGTTGTCGAAATGCCTATTTTGCTACGTACCCAGGATTGTATTTCACCGGTGACGGTGCGCTGAAAGATCAAAATGGATTTTACCGGATCACCGGGCGGGTGGATGATGTGTTGAACGTTAGCGGTCACCGAATCGGAACCGCTGAAGTGGAGAACGCCATCAACATGCATGCAGGTGTAATCGAAAGTGCTGTGGTAGGATATCCCCACGACATAAAAGGCCAGGGTATTTATGCGTTCATCATTCACGATGTACACCATGGCGACCAGGAGCATACGCGCAAAGACATACTTGCTACGGTAACGAGGATCATTGGCGCTATAGCCAAACCCGATAAGATACAGTTTGTAAAAGGTCTGCCAAAAACCCGCAGTGGCAAGATTATGCGACGAATCTTACGCAAAATCGCCGAAGGGGAAACGTCAAATCTCGGGGATACCTCCACCTTGCTCGATCCCGGGGTTGTCGAAGAAATTAAAGAAGGGAAACTGTGAGAGAATTAAAATGTAAAATTAAAAATGTAAAAACAGAGCCGAGCGCTATCCTTTGTTTTGTTTTTCTAACAAATGAATTCTGGAGCAACAAGGTAGCCTGTTAGGTTTATTTCTGCCTGGAGAACTGAAGTACAAAAGTGCGACGCTTGTTCTGGTTACGCAGCAGCCGCTTCTACCTCCAGCCTTACTATTTGCGATTAACTCGAGAAAATCTTAAGTAAGCACCATATCATTGAAGAATAAACAAACCGCATTCACCAAGGCTATCGGCTACATACCGTTGAATAAACCTTTGCGGCAAAAGTGAGTGACCCGCCTACTAGTTGGGGCACTGCACAACGATGGCCAACAGAATTCCTGCAGATGGTTCAAAAAAACATTTTCCGTAGACTGGATGCGATTATCCTCGCGCTTAACCAATACGTCTTATCTGCCAAATCTTTCAAAGGGACTCTTCCGTCGAAGGAATGAAAAACATCATCTATCGTTCAATTCCATTTAACATTCAACATATAACATTTAAAATAACTGCCTCGCGTCTCAGCTCCAATCGCCTATATCTCCCTCAATACCCAAAACCTGAGTACTAACTCCTTGATACAGGCTATTTGCTCAGGCGCGTTTTCGTAAAAGTTCAGTAGCAAAACTACAGTACACGAGTGCGACGCCCGTCCGATTGGCGCAGCGGGCGGGCAACGATTCTCAATAGAATTCCCCGGTTTGGCCCACAAGAAATCTCATCAGTAAACAGCCATAAATTCCCCCTGTCGCAAATCATCCGGATAACTGGTCTACCCGTCAACTTCCCCCCAGGTCGTCAATCCCAGATACCAAATCCGCAATCGGCCATCAGTAGTTCGGAAAGCCATTAATCAAGGAAATATTCTTTATTCTGAAAAAGTGAATACGCTAAATCATACGAGCTGACCGGGCAACTCGTCAACAAATCAACCTGCCAACTTCTACCCACTACCTAATCCCTAAACATCGGCGGGTGCAATTCATCCCAACTCGTCGCATCCTGGTAGGCCTTTGCGGCGGCGAGTATTGCTGCGTCGCCATACAATTTGCCGAGCAATGTTATGCTCGTGGGCAGTTTAAGCCGGTTAAATCCCGTAGGAAAACAGACCGCAGGATGACCCGTTAAATTGGTGATCGCAGACTGATTGCCACCCCAGGTCGGACAAATAACTACATCATAATCCTTAAACAGCTGGTGAACGGCCTTCATCAGCAGGTAACGGTGGCGATTTGCATTCAGGTACTCCACAGCAGGTATCAACCTGGAGATGCGAAAAGAATTCGGCCAATCTGAACGGGTTTGCCGGGTCATCATGTCGTCCATTTCGGTGCGGGTAAACTCGTCGAAGAGCGCCGCACTTTCTCCCCCGATTACAATACCCATGATGTCCATATTGTAAACACCACTGTCCGGAAAAACAACGGGCTGGAGGTTTGCCCCCAGCTTACGGTAAGTTTCCAACACTTTCAGGTCAGGGGAACTCGTATCGGTGATCCGGTCGAAATAGTTTTTTGCGTAGGCGATTTTCAATCTTTTCCAGTCGGCCTTACCGGTGTAGTTAAACGGCCGGTTGACGGCACTTGCATCGAGGCTGTCGGTACCATGGATATAATTGAACACTACTGCGGCATCTTCTGCGCTCCTGCAAATGGGGCCGATCTTATCGAGGCTCCAGCTCAGCGCCATACCTCCCGACCTGCTGATGCTACCAAATGTAGGGCGGAAACCGGTGGCACCGCAAGCGGTTGAAGGGGAAATTATCGAACCCCATGTTTCGGTTCCGATAGCAAAAGGCACGAGACCAGCGACCGTTGCCGAGGCGGAACCTGCAGATGAGCCACTCGAACCACGGCTAAGATCCCATGGAGTTTTGGTGCGTCCGCCAAACCAATAGTCACCCATTGCAAGCGCACCAAGGGTAAACTTGGCGATGAGCACAGCACCAGCCTTCTTCAGCTGGCTATAAACAAAGGCATCTTCCTCAAGTGTTTGATTTTTATAAGGTTCAGCTCCCCAGGTGGTTTTAGTACCCTTCACTGCGAAGAGATCTTTTAATCCATAAGGAATTCCGTGCAGTGGACCCCTATACCTTCCTGCAGCGATTTCTTTGTCCGCCTGCCGTGCCTGTTCCATTGCAATCTCGTCGGTATAGGATATGACACATTGCAAAGTGTCGGCGTATTTATGAAGGCGATCCAGGAAAAACCGGGTAAGCTCAACGGAAGTTATCTTTTTCGTTTTGATCAGGGAAGCCAATTGGAGCACCGAGTAAAATGCAAGTTCGTTTTTGTTTGCCGGAAGGGTAATTTTTGCGGGCATGTTCCAGGTGACCGGGAGTTGCCGGCTGTCGAACTTCATTCCCGGGATTACCGGGCTATGCGCGAGGGTTATGGGAATACTATTGTCGAGTGGATACTTTCGAAGATTGTTGTAATCGTTGCGGTTGGTGCGTACGTCGCGCAACATGGAATCTGCTTCTGACTGCTTAAATATGAGCCCTAAAACCCTGCCCGCAGTAATAATGTCCGCACGGGAAATAGAATCCTGTGCGTAAGTTAGAAAATAGCACAACAGGAAACATGTTGATAATAAAACTGCTTTCATAAATATGAAAAAAATAAGGGTAAAAATGAGGGCAGAAGATAGGACTGTTTTACGAATTCACGACCTGGAACCCTGTGATCTTTTGGAGGGCTTCGTTGATGAAGCTTCGTTTCGCATCGCTCATGAAAAAAGTTGGGATACTTAGGAATCGCCTGGGAGTACTTCTGTTTTTGAGGATGAGCAGGTAGAATAAACCGCCGCCCTTACCAACTCGTTTCCGGCATCGGATCTCCCGGACATCAGAAAGCAGGAACTCAAAAGTTTTCTTGCCGTAGATGTACTTTCTCGTGATCAAAATCGACATGGGCGAAATATCGACCTCAGATATATAGCTCCTGCTCAGTAGCAACACGATCGGAATGATCGTAATTGCAATTACCCCGATAATCACTGCAGGGGGTATGTTTGGTTCATTTCTGGATGCAAAGGCCAGAAGCACCAGTTGAAACAGGAAAAAGAAGGGGACAACCCTGAAGATTATAAAGTAAACGCGCTGCCTCCACTTTGGATCCACAAGGTGCAGCCTTGAGGCATGGTCCTCCGATACCAGGTAAGGTTGAAAAGATTGCATTTGCTAAGTTAAGCTGGTGATTAGAATCAAGCCCTTTGGCCTGCCGGGTTTTCGCTTGTGCCTTTACGAAAAAGGATGAACTCCTCTTACTTTACCATCAGCCTTTGCCGGGCTCCCGCCCTAGACCAGCTTTACCCAGACATAGTCATCCATGAGCACATGATTTTTAATCACGGACTTTTTGCGGATACTTTCGAGTGAAAAGCCATTTTTCTCAAGCACCCGCATTGATGCCTTGTTATGTTCAAACACTTCGGCATAAATGCGCACGACCATAAAATGGAGCGAGATGTGCCCGAGCAGCAATTCAACAGCTTTGGTCGCAACACCTTTTCCCCAGTATGCCTCCCCGATGAAGTAGCCGATTTCTATGCTCTTTCGGTATACGTCTTCTTTCAGGAGTAAGCCGACGCTTCCTGCCACGCTGCCTTTGTAAAGGATGGCCAGGTTTTCTGCAGGTGAATGCTTTAGTGCGTGGGCGATCCATTCAACCGCGTTAGTAATGCTGTATGGATGAGGGAACCTGTCCCTGACGTTAAGCCAGATCTTTCTATTGTTTGCCACAACTGCCAGAGCAGCTGCGTCTTCCCTGCGCCACGTGCGAATCGTAACATCGTCAGACATATTGCGGATTACGGATTAGCGGATTTCACCAGGGAATTAATTAGGAAATAAGCAATAATAACGTTTGGAGAAGACGTTGATCGGTTGAATGTTTACGAACTTCAAAGGTTACCTTTTTTCCCGCCGGCGGTGGCAATGCCGGAAAGGCCATCGTGGGGTTTTCACTTAAACTCCTAATCTTCCACCCGTGTTTCTCACCGGCATTTGGCCGGATTATTCCTCACAAAATAAGCCTTGTAACGGGGAGATTTTGGATCCATGCAACCTTCGAGGTTCAGCAATTCCACCTTCCGGAAATCAACAGGTTGGCCTTCACTCTGCAGGGCGATAAAGCCCTGGCTCAACAATTTTCCATCCTGCTTAATCCTGGGGTCATAGCCAGAAACAACACCCCCGCCTATTTGCGGTTTTGAATATCGCAGTACGGTGTCGCCGTTGACGATGTGGGTGACCGATGAATCGCCTAAGACAATAATTTCGACCTTTACCCATTCGTTGTGCGCATAGGTTTTGGAGTTGGACTCGATACAATGGCGCGGATCAATTTTCCCTTCGTAAACTACGTTTGTTCCTGGTGAACACATGTTCCCGGTCGGCCGTGCCTTACCATCCCCCAGACTTGCGAGAAACTGGCATTCAACCGATATTGGCCAGTCCTGGTCAACAAGCATTGTTTTCGGATCCTGTGAGTGAAACATCACCCCGCTATTATTGACCGTGTATTCAGGGGCGTCCTTTTTCCACTCACCAGTGATACGATACTCAACTACCAGGTGGTAATACGAAAATGGCTGCTTAAAATACAGGTGACCAAATTGATTGTTGAATTGGCCGTACTTATCGTAACGTACCTTTATAATCCCATCTTCTACCCGGAAAGTTTGTGCCGGATCTTCTCCAACTGCATGGTGATTGATCTTAACGACCCAGTCTTTTGTATCCTTACCGTTGAACAGTTTCAGCCATTCTTTTGTTTCCTCCTTTTTTTGTGCGGACAGGATGTTTGTAAAAAGGGTGCAAAAAATGGTGAGCAGTAAAACGGAAGTCCTGGAAACCAGCTTGTTCATTCGAATAGTTTTTATCGGTATTCAATAGCAGATGGAAATGAATTCCAATATATGGCTTATTGAACAAGGCATTGAAGTTTTTCTTTGGTTTCGGAGCCGGTGTTGTTTTGTTAAGCAAACCGGCAGTGACACTCCAACTTTGTGCAGCTTACAATGATGGTTTTAAAGAGATCGTGGGCTTGTCGCAAGAAAAACCTTTTACCCTATCGGAATCAATTTATCGCAGAAGCTGGAAGTCGCCTGGTTGATCACCCGTATAGCCCTTGCCAGGGAGTAAAGCATCCGGCGCGCACACTCTTGAACTGAGGGTATCAGCTTAGTGGTGTTAAGGGCCTGAATAGGACCTGCACGAAGGTCCGTGCTTTTTAGAATGGCGGTCGTTTAAAGACAAGTGACTAATTCCAATAAACAACCGGTGCGGGCCGGAAGTCAGTTGTTGAGCGGTAGCTATAATCCAGGTGTGAAACTATCATGAAAGTGGTTATAACCTATCACAGCTGACTGCTTTGAGGTGCGTGACAAACGTCGTCTGAAAACGATGCCTGGCGCGGCTCCCCCCTGTCACCTGGAGGGGAACTTCCGTCATCCTGAACAGTACATCTTTATTCCATTATGCCTAAAACAACACCGATCTACTGAAGTTCACGATCCTCTTGCAGCAGCAACTCTACTGCAACTATTCCCTTTGGAAGGATCCTGGCCTTAATCTGGTCCAAATCGGTTTGAGAGGCCCCGGAACTAACGCTGGTATGGTAAACCT
>JASLBT010000277.1 GCA_030146445.1 Segetibacter sp.
CATGTACGGGTGATGTTCGTATTACCCACACAGGCCCCGGGAGTTGCAACGTCGATATACGTGGCGTTAAGTGTATTGTCGCAATTGTCTGCTTCATTCGTAACATCGCCGGTGACCGCTACTGATGCATCGTAGTTACAGTTTGCATCTTTATAGATGGTTATATTGGGCGGTGCGGTAAATGTTGGTGGCGTGATATCCCTGATCGTAATTGTTTGCACCTGTACGGTGCTGTTTGTACAATCGTCTGTTAATGTCCACGTGCGTGTAATAACAATTTCCCCGATGCAGCTACCCGGCCCCGTGGCATCAACAAAAGTTGCATCTAAGCTATTGTCACAGTTGTCTGACTCATCAGTTACGTCGCCGGTGACAGTTACCGATGCGTCATAATTGCAATTAGCATCCTTATTGATCGTAATATTTGCTGGTACTGTAAACGTAGGTTTGATGATGTCCCCGGTGGTAAAATTATTATCAGAGATATCGAAAAAGATGTTGCCTACGGCTTCTATCTTAATACGCGCTATAGTACTTGGGACACATGGCATGTTTACGACCTCATTGCCATCATTTGCCGTGTTAGCGGCAAGGGTTACCGGGAAGGTGAGACCGCCGTCCGTAGAAAGGAGTATGTTCACATTTGCGGTATTGACCGGCGGTGCATCTGAAGCTGCAACATTCCATGTTACCTGGAAATTACCCGGGCAAATACTAACTGCGGAATTTGGAGCCGTGACCTTGAATGGTCCGGATGAGGCCGCCGTAGTCACTATCATGTCGTCGCTGTTGTTGTGTCCGGCACCCGGGTTGTTGTCGCGAACGGTAAAACGAAAGTTCATATCCCTTGCTACCGCCGGGAGCACCTCCCATTTGTTGTTATTTGTACCGTCCAATATGCTGGCAAGGATCGGGAAGTTACGACTGGGTGATGCGGATGGCAGGTGTGACCTGAATTGAGGCCCTGTGGTGCGGGTGGTATTTGGAATAAACGGAAATTCGCTGGCAACATTCATCTGCTCCCAGGTAAAAGAAAGAACATCTTCGGTGTTTGCGTCGCTGGCTGTTCCGGTTAGTTTAAACGGCGTAGACTTTGGTATCGTATAGTTTGATCCGGCACTGGCGGTTGGAACCGCGTTTCCCGTATTTACCGAAGTCGCACAAGATGTGCCCTTTACATAATCGGTCGCCTGCTGAATACTGATGGCATGAAAGTAATCGTCCATGATGGAAATGATATCGGTATTCGCGCCTGTGATACCTGCGTAACTCATGATTGTAGTTCCACTTCCGGGCTCAACCTGGGCTATGGTTCCCTCGTCTTTATGCGAAAAAGTGTGATTTGCACCAAGCTGGTGTCCCATTTCATGGGTGAGAATGTATTCTTCAAAGGATATCCCCGATCTCCAGTTTCCACGAGAGGTATACGCTGTGCCTTTCGTAGAATTTGTACATATAGATCCGATTGCACCTGCATTACCAAAATCACCGGTTTGTGTAACCATGTGACCAACATCATAATTCGCCAGCCCGATGGCACCATCAATGGCTGTTTTTGTTTGAGCGTTCCAGTCGTCACTATTTGCTCCGAATGGGTCAGTGGCGCCATCTAAGTAAACGATATCATCATTGTTTGCAACAAGGTTAAAGCGAACTCCTAAGTCTCGTTCGAGTATCGCATTCACCCTTACCATATTGGTATTCATAGCAGCGATTACTTTTGCCACACGGGCAGCATCGTCTGCTTCGGTACCGTTTAGCCAACCCTGCGAATATTCTCCTGCACCGGCAAGTGCGAGCCGATATTGCCTGAGTTTGCCGTCGTCGGCATTTTTATAAAAGCTGCCATTTGCCTGGGCTTTGGCATTTTGCATTGCGTGTTCGGTTCTGCAGTCGAAAGCCGGCAGGGCGGGTGAGTCTTCACGTGATACCACGATGTAGGTAGAGGAACCATTGTCTACAGGGTCGATGTAGATGGCACGTCGTTCATGCGACATGAGCACAGCATGAAAGCCTAGCGGCGTTACATCGAACCGGATGGTACCCCTGCCATTTACCTGGCGGCCGGCATATGACTTTATCTCCGGATACTTTTTTGCGAGTCCCTGCTCCATAACCGGCGCTTCAACCAGCCGGTAGATCTCCATTTCCCCGTCGGCATTTGGAACCTGTATTAACGTAGGAGAGGCATCAGCCTTGACGGTGATTTCCGCTGGAACCCGCTCAAGTGCCTCGTTTAAAAGCCGGGCATCTAACGTGTAAAGTTTAAAAGCGGACGGCCGGACCCTGGACTGGAAAACGTTACGGCTGATAGCATCCGCCGATGATGGCGTCCAGAGTTCCTGGGCTGTAGCTGATAGGGTCATGATGGTCCACGAAAGTGCAAATAGCATTCTTCTCATGATTGCAGTTTTTATTGGGTTTAATTGGTTGTATGCTGAGTAGCTCAGTACCGGTTAACTAATTACAACATCGATCCCGTTGCATAAACCTGGGATTTGATGTTTTTCAGTTCAATGTGGGGCTAGCTGGTCGTGGCCATTATGCAGTGCGGGATGTAATTAGCAGATCAAAATACATCGGCGAACTGAAGTCTGCAATAGCGTGATGAAAATTTTTGCTCTTGGGTAAGTGAATATACATTCCAGGTAGGACATATATGTTGTTTAGACGACGGTGGCGGTCGAAATGATTATACAGCCCGGTTATTTTGATGAAGCGAATAATAAGAGATAGGCAAGATTTCGGTGTAACCGCTTGAAAGCCTCATAGCGTTGCGGTTTTTAGGCGGTTTTTTTTCGAAATGGATTACCGTGAAAACGGCGGGAGCAGCCAGCAAACCAGAGAGAACCAAGGAAGAAGGGAAATGTCATCAGGTCCGAGAGCTACAAGTTAGAGCGGGCACGTGGGCAGTCAGGAGATTAGAGAAAATGGGAAAGCATAAAAAATCTCCGTAGCGGAACTACGGAGAATAAGATCGTAGTTGTATACTACGGAGATCAGGAAGATCACAAATTGGCGCTTACCTGGCTGTTTCAATTTGAACGGGACCGAGCAAGCCGGCTTCAAGCAATGGCTTACCCTCAAGTCGGTAGGGTGAACCGGTTTCCGTAATCCTTTTTTCTTTGGGCAAATCATGATCGCCCATAAGGCGGTTCGCCCAGGTATTTACCACATCTATGCGAACGTTGTTGGTTCCCTGTTTAAGCGCTTTTGTAATATCCACCCGGTAGGGCGGCGTCCACGCGGTGCCGCAGAATACGCCGTTTACATATACGTCGGCCATGTTTGCAACCTTGCCTACGTTTAACCACGTTCTTGTAACATTTGAGTTCCATGAAAATGTATTGGTGTACATGGCTGTACCGGAGTAATTGCGGATCGCCGGATCGCTGTGTTTCGACCAGTCTGTCAGCTGACTGAAAACAACCGGTTGGGCAGGTCCGCCGTATCGCTCATCGAATTGAACTTTCCACCCCGAGGCTAACGTTTGTGCAGACCGGGTTTCCTGCCAATTGTCCCCGCCTGAAGACATTGAAGCTGTAGTGCTCTCGCGAAAAACGACGAACAATGATCCGTTTGCTTCAAGCTTTACCGGTAAGTTTGTTCTGCCGCCATCAACTTTCCAGCTGCCTGCCGGGTAGATATCTCCGGAAACCGGGTCAAAGATCTCCGGTTTCCTGCCATTCACCCGCAGAGAAAGGTTCACCAGCTTAACCGAGCTGTCCTGGTTTGCAACAAAGTAAATGTCGGTACCCGGGGCGGTCCGATGAGTCCAGGCCAAACCTCTCGCGATGCTGTCGCCTTGTTTGGCAATAAAGTCGCGCGATATACCCATTGAACTAAAATCAGTTTGGTTGAACACTCCGGAGAACAACTTACCCTTACCTACACTTTTGCCTGCAGCCGTTGCCTGGCTCATGAGTGCTGAAAGCTTCTCCAAAGGTTTATTACTCCCGGGCAACTCCTTAGCACCCGGAATTATTGAAGGCGATTGATTGATGATGATGCGCGCACCATCATCTAACATCTTAAGCAGCTTATTTGCGACTTCAACACTCATCACTGATCCATTTGGATTGAGTTTAGTAGATCCCGGCAAAATCAAAACGCCGTAGCTGCCACCCGGAGACGTTATTCTCCCGTTTTTTACGCTGGTGTGGTTCAACAAAACGTCTGGGTTATACGAGTCGTAAGCATATCCACGCAACGGATCTGTCCAGTTTTCCGGATCGGCCATGTTCGCCGAATGATTGACACCCTGTGGAAGAGTACGCAATGGTTCACCGATATTTGCCAGTCTTTGTTTTTCTTTCTCAACGACATCTTTGCCGAAGATACCTGGCAACGCCTGGACCAGGCGGTCGGGCAGCACCGACCGGGATGGATATTCTTCACCGGAGAAAACGGCGATGTCGGCGGCCGGACGGCCAAACTGCAAAAGGGATTGGCAACGTTTTGCATAATCAACCCAGGCTGTAGCCTGTTTCCACCAGGTCTGATCCCTTTGAAAATAAAGACCTATTGCATCGAGGGTCATTCCCGGCTTGCGGTTGAGCCAGGGATTATGCGTAAACACGTGGTATACGAGCTTGTTAATGCCAAGTGCATAGTTGCGATCAGCAATAGTCTTCAACATACCGGGATGTTCGTCCCACGACATCCGTAATTCGGTGAATGCTTCTGCCTGGATGATTTTTTTACCATATATGTGCGCGCCGGATATCGCGTCCATCATGTCGTTTGGCTTGTCGTGGGTGGGACTCCGCAACCAAAATTCACCCATGGGCACGTCAACATACTTGTAATGCAACATGCCGTCACTTACCATGGTTGGCGCCACACTTTCTGCTGTGAAGGTGACCCCCTTTTCGTGGGCAAGCTTTGCAAGTGTCACATAGAAGTTTTCCGCAACGAGTTCCGCGATCGTACGCCTGACGTCGTAAAGCACTCCTTCCGAAAAAGGCGCAGACTCGACAGGTAGCCCGGTTAAAACCGGGAGGTATTGCAGCAAGTCGTAACCACGACGTTTGCGAAAAGCTTCGCGAAAAACGGGCGACCAGTTCTGGCTACCGCATTCCCAACTGTCAACATGAAAAACTTTTAACGCGGCTGACGTAAGTTCAGCCGGCACTTTTTGGAACACCTGGCCATACCAGTTATTGAACTGCATACGAATAGCGCGCTCGTCAAACTTGTCACACTCAAGCCCCTTTCCTCCCCCACCGGTATCGTTGCGATGTCCGGTAGACGTATGACCGATCCTGAGTATGGTCCAGTTGCCGGGGGGAATGGTCCAATTAAGACGGCCCGCTTTATCCATCTTGCTGGTGATGTTGATGATCTTATTCAAGGGTACACAGAGCTCTGTTGGCAATTCTGCCGCCGTTGACCTTTTAC
>JASLBT010000348.1 GCA_030146445.1 Segetibacter sp.
AGCTGGCTGTAAAGCAGGCCGACGTTGCCATCGAATTTACCAGTCCGCACAGTGCAGCAGACAACATCAGGAAGTGTATCGGGGCTGGGGTACCGGTGGTAAGCGGTTCCACCGGTTGGCTGGCACAGTGGAACGAAGTGAAAACATTTTGTGAAAACAAGGGGGGCACTTTAGTTTATGCAAGTAATTATAGCATTGGGGTGAACTTGTTCTTCGAATTGAACAGTTTCCTCGCCCAACTTATGGCGCCCTACGCTGAATACGAGGTAAGCCTGGAGGAGATTCACCATACAGAGAAAAAAGATGCTCCGAGCGGTACAGCAATTACGCTTGCCGAACAAGTGTTAAAACACATCGCAAGAAAGAAGGAATGGGTTAACGCTCCGGGAACGAATCCCGAAGACCTGTTGATCACCAGTAAGCGGATCGATCCCGCACCGGGCACACATAGTATAAAGTACAGTTCCGAAATCGACGATATTGAGATTATTCATACTGCCCATAGCCGCCAAGGGTTCGCCGGCGGCGCGGTCCTGGCTGCTGAATTTGTACACGGCAAAAAGGGTATTTTTACCATGAAAGATGTACTAGGGATCAGTTGATTCGTTGAGAAGTTGACAAGTTGAAAGGTTGACGGGTTATGGTTGCCCATCGCAAGTCCCTTTCCATCCGCAATTCGTAAGCCGTAGCTAATTCGTAATTCGCTAATTTGTAATCCGCCAATCCGGAGTCCGCTAATCAAGATTCGCCAACATATCCGCTGTCATCATCTGCAGATCATAATCCGGCTTCCAGTTCCAATCTTTGCGTGCAACACTATCGTCGATACTTTGCGGCCAGCTTTCCGCGATGTCCTGCCTGGAGTCCGGCTTATACTTGATTGTAAACTCAGGTATGTGTTTTTTTATTTCTGCGGAGATCTCTTCAGGGGAAAAGCTCATGCCCGAAAGATTATAAGAGGTGCGCACCGAAATCTTTGCCGCAGGAGCTTCCATTAATTCGATTGTTGCCCTTATCGCATCGGGCATATACATCATGGGTAAGCGGGTGTCTTCTTTTAAAAAGCAGGTATATGTTTTCTCTTCGCGTGCCTGGTGAAAAATATCGACTGCATAATCCGTGGTGCCTCCACCTGGCGACGACTTATAACTGATCAACCCGGGATAACGGAGGCTTCTT
Source organism: Segetibacter sp. (assembly GCA_030146445.1). Lineage (GTDB taxonomy): Bacteria > Bacteroidota > Bacteroidia > Chitinophagales > Chitinophagaceae > Segetibacter. The sequence continues at coordinate 1,180 of JASLBT010000348.1, forward strand.
ACATCTACGCCATACCTTTTATTGTAATAATTGCACCAGAACTCACCAGCATATTTACTGATGCCATACACCGTTATGGGTTCGATGATGGTATGCTGAGGACAATTGACTTTGGGTGAGGTTGGACCAAACACCGCGATGCTGCTCGGCCAATAGACCTTTTTTATCTGTTCTTCCCTGGCGATATCCAGCACGTTTAATAAGCCCTGCATATTCAGGTTCCAGGCCAGGGTAGGATTTTTCTCACCGGTTGCACTAAGAATGGCGGCCAGCAGGTAGATCTGTGTAAAGTTCTGCCGGATCACCTGCACGTGCAGCATTTCCTTATTCATAACATCAATCCCTACATACGGGCCGGTTCCCCTTAAAAGGTGGTTCTCTTCTCTAAGATCGGACGCTACCACGTTGTTATTGCCATATATTCTCCGTAGCGCAAGGGTAAGCTCCACGCCTATCTGCCCGGAGGCACCAATCACCAGTATTTTTTCTTTGCTCATGTTGGGTATTGAGACCAGCCTTGCAAAAATACCAACCTGGATCGAATATACCTGCTCATTATCTTGTTGCCGTAAAAGTGAGTGACACAACAAAAGCCGGGTAAGGTTATTCTGCCCGTCCCCAAAAAAAGATGGCCCAGGCGGGCATAATAGCAAACACCTGATGCGGGTACAAACAGGATTATATTCGAGGGAAGTAATATTTCTTGTCGACGGCAAGCGCTAATTTCGGGGAATGAATAAAGCATTTTTAACCGACCTGTTTTCCGGCCAGGATTACGATGACAAGCAATTTTTTCTCGTCTGTGGGCCATGTGTTGTTGAGGATGAGGCCCTGGTTATGGAGGTTGCAGAAAAGGTTTATACCATTTGTAAAAACCTGGGCATTCCGTACATGTTTAAAGCTTCGTATCGGAAGGCAAACCGTACAAGCGCTTCGAGCTTTACCGGTATCGGTGATGAAGCTGCGATGGCGTTGATCAGGAAGACCGGGCAAACATATGGCCTGCCGACCACGAGTGATATTCATGCCCACGATGAAGCCGCCCCGGCATCGAAATACATCGATGTATTACAAATACCTGCTTTTTTGTGCAGGCAGACCGACCTGTTAGTTGCGGCTGCCGAAACCGGCAAAGTAGTAAATGTGAAAAAGGGCCAGTTTGTAAGTGGAGAAGCAATGAAGTTTGCCGTAGACAAGATAAGAAAAGCAGGAAACGACAAAGTGTTGCTGACGGAAAGGGGTACCACTTTTGGCTACCAGGACCTGATCGTAGATTACCGGAACATTCCCATCATGCAGGCACACCAGGTTCCGGTTGTGATGGATTGTACGCACAGCCTTCAACAACCCAATCAAACCAGTGGTGTTACCGGTGGCAACCCTCAAATGATTGAAACGGTGGCCAAGGCGGCAATTGCTGCAGGTGCCGAAGGGTTGTTCATAGAGACACACCCAAATCCGTCTGTCGCAAAAAGTGATGGGGCAAATATGTTGCGGCTCGACCTGCTCGAAAACCTTTTGGTGAAGCTCGTGAAACTGCGCAAGGCGGTGATCTGATCCCGGATCAGGCATTGTACACCACCATACCGCCGCGGTAGGCCATCTCGCTGGGCAACATCCCAAACTCTTTGCGGAAGGTGTTTGCAAAATGACTAAGGTTGCAATAGCCAACCATGATGCCCACTTCCTTTATGGAGTACTTCGACAATGCCAGTAGTGACTTTGCCTTTAGCATCCTGTTCTTCTGGTAATATTCGTAGATCGGTAAACCGTACAACGATTTAAAATCGGTTTTTAATTTTGTGGGGCTCATCGCCGAAATCTTCGACAGTTCGATAATCGTTGGGGGATTGACCGAAAAGTCTTTTACAAGTAATGCTTCTACCCGCATGAGTCTGGCAATTTCGTCGTCGTTGTTTTTGAGTTTGGTGAAGAGCAGGTCTTTTTTGCTGTGAAGCTTCAAAATAAATTTCTCAATTAACAGCAGTACCCTGTTTTGTATGTAATTAAAACGAAGCGGGTGATTGATTTGCTCCAGCAGCAACTCGTTCAGGGTTACCCGGTATATGGTATCAATTGGGGCAATACTTTCATTTTTGATGAGAAACGAGAAGTACTGGCTCAGCACATGTTCGATTTCGGCCTTACCCAGTAACCTTGCCAGGTGTTCGCGGTTGAAGAAGAACTTCACGGAGCGTAGCGTAATTCCCGCGGGGAGCAGAAACGTGATGGGCTTTAATGTATCTGTAATTTTTACGGAAGTATGTACCAGGATGGCATTACGGTTCCTATGCTCTTTCTTAGCTATCGAGTGATTGTCGACCTGGGCGTCGCTAAACTGAAGGCAAAAAGAATAGTCGGAACGAACCTCGTAAGAAAAGATAAAGTCTTCGTTCATAGAAGTCTCGGAAACCATCACCGTAATACCCAGCGGCAGGCGTTCTGCCCACACGAAACCCGTTCCTTTCGACTGAGGAATGGCGAAGCTGTTTCCCGGGGCCTTTGTGTTTAGCTCGGCAGCAAGGGACTGGCAGACTTCTACATAGTCAGCTTTACTTAGTTCAAAATTTATCACAGAATATAGTTGATTTCTTCAACAAAGATAATATCCATCACCTGTTGTATAGTAAATCGCTGGGTAATTGATCGAACGACTTCTTAAATGCTTTGGCAAAGTTGCTCAGGTTACTAAAACCTACGTCGATACCCACATCCCTGACCGTATACTTTTGCGAAAGCAGCATGGCCTTTGCTTTATTCATACGTTGTTTTTGATAATATTGGTATATCGGAAGGCCATAAATTTCTTTGAAACTGTTTTTTAGTTTCGATGGACTCATCGCAGCCATGCGTGCAAGCTTTGCAATGCCAAGGGGCTCAACGGAGAAATCTTTCACGAGTTCAGCTTCGATTTTCTTTAGCCTGGTGATGTCTTCGTTACTCACCTTTACATCGAAGTGCATATCGCTCATCTTGTCGTTGATGCGCGTAAAAAACCGTTCAAGCAATAACATCACCCGGTTTTGCACAACCAGGCGTTCGTACGAGGGGTCTACATCAGGAGTTACAATTTCTGAAAGGATGCGTTTATATTCAACATCCATAGGCTCATAATTAAATGCGCTCATTTTCAGGCTCAGGTACTTCTTTATCATTCCACCCACACTTTCCATCCCGATAAAGTTGCTCATCCATTCTTTACTAAAGATAAAGTCAACTCCTTTTACTCTTGAATTTGCAGGCGTTATAAACAACCAGTCGAAGCGGGTACTTCCCAGGAAAACGGCTGATTTCGCGGGATTGACAATGGTTGGTACAGGCATGGCCGTGAGCGCGGCTGTTCCATTTTCATCACCGCTGTCGGGGGTATAAACCTCATCAAACCGCAGCGAAAAGTAGTCTTCCTTTATCTTGGTTCGCTGGAAAGTAATATCCTTATGAACGGTATAGTCTGATATCAGGCCCTGCAAACCGTTGGAGAGCTGGATATATTTGAAGTAACCGGTTCCAATTTCGGGCGGGAGTGTTAATGTGTTGTCTTTAAGTTTGTGCTTAAATGTCTTTGCAAAAAATTGGAGAAGTTCTTCATAGTTGGTGTGGTCGTACTCAAGTTTTAACAACGGATTGGATTTTGGTTTTTCTGTTACAAATATCGGAGTGGATTTCGTTTTGCTGAATAGATATAATTTTTGATATTGATCCAAAAAGCAAGGATCATATAAACCAATACGGGAGAGCCCAGGGTTAGAAAAGAAATATAAATGAACCACATTCGAATGCGGCTCGTTGCAATGCCCATCTTCTCACCTATGAATGAGCAAACACCAAAGGCCTGCAGTTCGATCATTCTTCTAAGCTTTTTCATAGTAGTGCTTTCCCAATTTTGGTAACTTCAGCCTATCGCAATTTAGACAATTTAGCCGGGTAAACCGCAAAAAAACTCATTTCGCTTGAGCCTAGATTTCATATAAATTTGCATAACTTTTTTCTCACATTTAAATCTTCCTTACATCATGGCTTTTGACATAGAAATGATAAAAGAGGTATATGCTGCATTGCCCGGAAAAATTAAACACGCGCGTAAAACAGTAGGCCGCCCATTAACTTTAGCTGAAAAGATCTTATATGCACACCTCCACACCGGTATGCAGGCAAAGTCTTTTGAAAGAGGGAGAGATTATGTTGATTTTGCACCAGACCGTGTTGCAATGCAAGATGCAACACGGTCAGGTGCAAAATCAACATAATCTCTCCCTCTTTCAAAAGACTTTGCCTGCATTCCTGTGTGGAGGTGTGCATATAAGATCTTTTCAGCTAAAGTTAATGGACGACCTACGGTTTTACGCGCC
>JASLBT010000383.1 GCA_030146445.1 Segetibacter sp.
CAAAGTTGAAAGCGCTCAAGCTTACAATGGATAAGATCGATAAAGATTACGGCAAAGGCAGCGTGATGATGATGAATGAAAAGGGCGTTGCCGATCTGGAAGTGATTTCAACGGGCTCTATTGGCTTAGACATCGCCCTTGGAATTGGCGGATTACCAAAAGGAAGGGTAGTAGAAATATACGGTCCGGAAAGTAGTGGTAAAACCACCCTTGCCATTCATGTGATAGCCGAGGCGCAAAAGAAAGGTGGCATGTGCGCCATTATTGATGCTGAACATGCTTTTGATAGTTCCTATGCGCAAAAATTGGGAGTCGACATTGATAATTTGCTCATCTCACAACCGGATTATGGCGAACAGGCATTGGAGATCGCAGACCGCCTGATCCTTTCCGGCGCACTCGACGTCGTGGTGATTGACTCGGTAGCAGCACTGGTTCCAAAAAGTGAATTGGAAGGAGAGATGGGCGACAGCAAGATGGGTCTTCAGGCTCGTTTGATGAGCCAGGCATTGCGGAAGCTCACCGCTACCATCAATAAAACACAAACGGTTTGTATATTCATTAACCAGCTTCGCGAGAAGATTGGGGTCATGTTCGGTAATCCTGAAACGACCACGGGTGGCAATGCACTAAAATTCTATTGCTCGGTTCGGTTAGACATCCGCAGACAGGCTCAGATCAAAGATGGTGACGAAGCAATTGGTAACAGGGTAAAAGTTAAAGTGGTAAAGAACAAAGTAGCACCGCCATTTCGCTCAGCCGAATTCGATGTTATCTATGGAGAAGGCATCAGCAAAATCGGGGAGATCATCGACATGGGAGTGGAGTTGCAGATCATCCAGAAAAGCGGAAGCTGGTTCAGCTACGACAACAACAAACTGGGTCAGGGACGTGATACGGTAAAGCAATTGCTGACGGACAATCCCGAGTTGGCTACCGAACTGGAAGCCAAAATCAGGGCTAAGGTTTCAGAACTTGCAGCTGAATAAAATTAATAGGGTTAAGTAGTACGAGCCACCGGAAACGGTGGCTTTTTTTCTATCCGAAGGCAAATCGGCAAATCGTGCATACTGTTGAGATTGGCTGTTGCTTCTTGCGCGTTGATCACCTGTATTGTCCGGAACAATTATTAGCTGCTTTTTTCAACCACTTTTCCGGATAGCAGACGACACGCATATTGCCCGAATCGGCTGCTCCCAATATGGTACATCACTTGCTTCGATACCCTAAAGTGAGCAATGATATCCAGGAAGATTTACCAGGCCGGCCGGCTGACCGCCAGGCCCCAAACGACTGGTCATGCAGACACTCCGGCAGCCGGGGTGCACCCTCTGAAATTGGACGGAAAACGAGACGGCTTTTTCTATGTTCCATCTTGTTACACAAACCAGAAACCTGCGGCACTTGCAGTTATGTTGCACGGAGCCGGTGGTCATGCTGACCACGGATTATCAATCCTTAGGAACTTTGCCGACAACCACAACATCATTTTGCTTGCGCCGGCTTCAAGAGGCGGTACATGGGATATTATAGAAGACAACTCGTTTGGTAACGACGTTTTTTTCATCGACCAGGCGCTTGCATTTGTTTTCAGTCAGTTTAATATCAATCCGCATAAACTTGCGGTGGGCGGCTTTTCTGATGGAGCTTCCTATGCCGGTTGTATAGGTTTAATCAATGGAGATTTATTTACACATGTGCTTGCCTTTTCGCCCGGATTTTTCTATACCGAACACAAACAGGGAAAACCTTCTGTATTTATCTCTCACGGTCTACACGACCATATTCTTCCTATTGATCCCTGCAGCAGGCGCATTGTACGACAGCTCGAAAAAGACCGGCTATCAATAAAGTACCTCGAGTTTGACGGGGAGCACATCATTCCTCAACATATTTCTCAGGCCGCAGTCACGTGGTTTCTTGCCTAGAAGAACTTTAAGCACCTGGAGATCTGCTTACCGTACCGTTACACCTCATCGGGTGCAACCTTCGCGGGATTAACAAACATCGGATAATGATGATTGTGGCGTAGAGACGTGCTGTTCCATTAAACAATAAGTGCCGTGCTGCGTCAGCGGTCGATAACGTACCCGATGTGCACGGATCAGAAATGAAAATGCCATCAATTGCTGGTAAACCTGTTTGAGGTACTGTTGACCGCCTGGTCGGTTGTTTTAAGGATCAGGTCAATGGTTTGTTGCGGTTGATCCCATTGTGGAAAATGTCCGCATTTCTCAAACCAATGTAGGGTCGCATCCGGGAATAACGCTACGGCTCTTTTTGCCTGACTGGGGAAACAAACCCTGTCCTGGCGGCCCCATCCAATGACCAGACCCTGGCGAATGGTGCCAGGGATACAACCTTGCTGCCGTTCGCCATAAGCCAGGTTGTACAGCAGTTCATCAAAATTGTGACAAGTTGCATAGCCATTCAGCTCGTCAAGCCCAAGCCGGACCGGTAGTTTCCAGGGTGCTGCTGAAAATTGTGCAAAAAGTAAAGACCGGCCAATATTGCTCTTTACGAAAGCTGGGAGAAGTCCCAATCTTTTAAGTATCCGAACCAACCTGATAGAAACGGCGATAGACCCATAAAACAAATGTGTTTCTAAACCTTGCCAGAAACCGCCGGGATTTAAAGCGACCACGTTGCCCAGGACATTTCCCCTTCGAGCCATTTCGAGCACCAGTCGTGCACCCATTGAACTGCCCACGGCGTCGATACCCATCAAATCCTCCTGCTCAAGAAAATTGGTCACTGCATCAGCAAGGGTTGATATCGTAGAAATGGTTTTAAGCCGGGGGGACTTACCTGAGCCGGGAAGGTCGATGGCAATGACTTCTCTATGTTTTGAGAGCCCTTCCAAAACAGGAGCCCAGGAACGCCAGCTCCCGCCTATTCCATGGATGAGTAGAAGGGGTTTGCCAATTCCAAAACGAATGTGGTTCAGTTCCATAAGGCAATGTTTACGGCCAAAAAGGATAGGTTATATCTTTTTTGCGTCCTATAATTATGCCAGCTGCTTTAGGTGCCAAATGGGGCTGTGTCTCAAAACCGTATTCACGAAAAGCTCGGATCCGATTCCGAATACTCTTGCGGTTAGCTGCACCTTTGTGTTCGGGTGTGCCGCCATCATTAGTGGGGAGTGGCTTCTGAGACCGGTTTGAGAAGGAAGCTTTGAGTGTTTAAACCCCCGGTACTTGCCGACAGCCAACTGAACCCACCGATGCGTCTCATAGTGCGCCGATATCGATATATTGTCCTTACCGGTGTTGATATCCCCGGTTTTTGGTGTTGTCAGTCGTTCAAAGCAGGATCTACAGATGAAGTGAGTGACACAACGATGTAGCCATGAAAAGATCTGCTGGTTACCAAAGAAAACAACATATCGGCCAACGTGCAGGTTATCTCGCTACAACATTATTTGAATGTTCAAAAAGCAAATGAATTATTGCTCGCTAACCTGGAAGGAAATGTGCTGGATCGCCTGGTAAAGTACACGTCTGTTATATTGAACAGCAGGTTCCCATGCTGGCCCTTGTTTAATAACCCGAACCGCTTCTTTCCCACACCTGGAACATTCCTTTGGAACCTCAATCGCATTTACGTTTGAAATATTGCCGTCTTTGTCGACAATAAACTGAACCCTAACTGTGTAGATACCGACTTTTGCTCTTGATCGTGCAGCCACATTGGCGTCGAGGTTTTCTTCAAGGTAAGACCGCCACGCTGCCGGACCACCGGGAAAGACGGCTTCCTTTTCTACAACAAAATTTGGTATAAGCTTCCCCTCTTCATCCCATCCCATTTGTTTCGCGCCTTTTGCGGTGTAATCGATATGGCCCATCTTTTTACCGCTTTCGTAGAAGTAGTCGGCGGTTTTACCGTGCCCGTTTTCTGCAACAGTAATGCTCCTGAGGGTTCCATTCTCATTGAATGACTTAGAAGTTCCCTGGGGGAACTTGCACGTTTTGTCGATGTAACTACCTTCTGACTTAAGCACATTTCCTTTTACCCAATACATTTTCCTGATCCATAGTCCGTCTTGCTGGTAAAGTTTACTATAAAGAAAGGCAGAGTCCTGGGTACTGGGCTGCCACAACTTGTTCAGGTATGTGGTTGTGGTGTCTTGTTGCGAAAACGCAGTAAGCGCGTTTAAGAAAAAAGTAATGGTTACTACTATTAGGTGCTTCATAATATCAGGTTACAATAAATCAAAATAGCTATTTTTTTTAAAATTAAAAGGCATTTAAATATAAGAGCCTGTAATAATCCATTCAGTTCTGCCCTGTCAGCTTGTAATCTCGCTGACCGAAAAATCTCAGGTAAGTCTCTCTTGAATAGAAGCCATTACACGATGAGAAAGGTTCAGCAGATAACGCATTTAGATTAAGCATTTCGGCCAAACTGTTATGGTCAAGGCATCGACCGGTTTTAAATCATTACCCTGATTTTTTATCAAGAGCCGACCGACTTACCAACTACACCATTTAAGTGTGCCTGCAATTGTTGAAAGGCAGAAATAAACATTTTGTATTTACTATCGGTTTGCGGCCATGCGATATCCTGGTATTGAAGCACCTCGTAAATCATATTATTGGCCATGCGGCAGTCTTCTGTATCGAAAAAATAACTCCGCCATGCGACGGGTAATTCGTCGTAACGTTTTAGGGTAAAGCCATTGCCATATATTTTTATCGGAGAAGGCGTACTGCGAACGTCAACTAATTCGATGTTGTTATCCAGTGCCCAGGTAAAATAAGTGATCCAAAACTGCAGATGGTATTGAATCCGTTCTTTAATTTCCTGCTCCGACTCTTTGTGTTCCGGGGTAATCCGCCAACGATTATTCACCAGGGAAAAAGGATCATTTTCTATAGATGCGGTACTCACTGGCTTGGCCTCGAAGTTTGCAATTACATCTTTTTTGCTGAATAACTGTAGGTCGTTGCTGCTCTGATATTTTATTGGATACGTCATCGTGTCATTTCCAGGATTGATGAGGAAAAGCGTATTCTCCTTTATTAACCATTGTCCATAATCAAACTTTCCGAAGTCGCGGGTATACTTGCCATCTTTTTGAAGGTTTAAAAAGCTTGCAGGGGTCAAGAGTGGTTTTACAGGTTTTTTCTCTCCGCTGTAATAAGTAAACAACCAAAGGTTTTCCT
>JASLBT010000384.1 GCA_030146445.1 Segetibacter sp.
AAACAAAATATTAATGGCAGTTACTTCTGTAAGCTATGAATAAACTTTCAACGATGAAAGCTGAATGTCGGCTTACAACGCCCACCGAAAGGCAGCCTGCCGATGGCTTTGGATTATGCGTACGAACAGGTGGCGGGGAAGGTAAAAACGTACGAACTTTTGTGCAAAAAACGCCGCATGAAGCTTCAACCGAAGCTCCTGGCATTCTGCCGGGGAGACATCAAAACAACGTCCGGGGATAAGAAGACAGCTTGTTCAACAGCCAATCACCGGCGCACCATTGTTCCCGTGGCACAGCTGGGCCACGGGTGCCGGAGTGAGGCCATTCCCGTGCTTATTCGGTCACTTCCTCTTCTTCCTCGTTCGAACGGAGCATGATACGCTTTAGCTTCAGCGAGGTAACCGGCGCAACGATTAAGGGGAATTTTTCAACAATAACATTACTTGGGTCCAAACCAAAACCACGTTCTTCACTCAGGCTGATCTCTTTGATGAAGAAATGGATCTTCATCATGATCTTTTCAAGGAATGGTAGCTCATTATCCTGGCTCAGGTACTTTTCCATAACAATAAACTGAAAGTCGCCGGTAACGTTATTTCGCTCCAGGCTCTCGTACCTGCTGGTGATATTCACTTCCTTGTTGGCCACCAGGTCGGCAACGACCTTCCTGAACATAAGGTTGATCCTTTGTTCTACTTTAAAGCCCAGGCGGAACTCTATCCTGATGATGTCGTTTGGAATGATGTGATCGACGCTGTACTCGGCGGTATATGGATCGTCCAGCACGTCGACGTGTACAAACCAGTAGATATCCGCACGTTTCGGCTTTTTGTTCAGAATCGAATAGATGATCTTATGTTCGATCTCGTTGGGATTGTTTGCACTGGTCATATACACCAGGTGGGTTGCATACTTGGGGATCGACTTATCATTACTGAGCTCCTGGATTTGCGGTATATAGTGTTCGAGTCGCACAAATTCGATATACCGGTTCTTGATCTTTCGCGACCTGTACCATACATACATAATTACGAACATGAACATTGCGACCAGCATGGTAATATAACCGCCATGAGTAAATTTCTGCAATAGGGCCGTGAGGTATACCACTTCAATGGTAAAATAGCTGGCTAAAAAGAGGTATATCCAACCTGCGCGGATGCGGTGCATAACCATATAATTTGCAAACAGCACGGTTGTCGCAAGCATTGTTATGATAATGGCCAGCCCATACGCCGCTTCCATGCTCGAAGATTTTTTAAAGTACAAAACCACGATCACGCAACCCACAAACATCAGGGTGTTTATGCCGGGAATGAAGAGCTGTCCCTTGGCCTCTGTCGGGTAACGTATCTTCAGTTTCGGCCATAGATTTAACCGCATTGCTTCACTGATAAGGGTAAAGGAGCCGGAAACCATAGCCTGGCTGGCTATGATCGCCGCTGTAGTGGCAATCATTACCCCGATCAGGACGAACCACTGGGGCATGATATCGTAAAATGCATTAATGTTGAGCGCAGCTTTAGTCTCTTCAGTAACGGTTATGCCGAGCCGGTGGGCAAGGAGATAAGAGCCCTGTCCGAGGTAGTTCAACAACAGGCAGCATTTAACGAAGATCCACGAGAAACGGATGTTTGACCTGCCGCAATGCCCAAGGTCGCTGTAAAGTGCTTCGGCTCCCGTCGTACAAAGAAATACCGCCCCAAGTAGCCAAAATCCCCCGGGATACAAGGCGAGGAACTGAACGGCGTAATAAGGGTTAAATGCCTTGAAGATCGACAGGTCGTCCATCACGTGCGAGGCGCCCAATACCGCCAGCATTGAAAACCACACCAGCATGATGGGGCCGAACATCCTGCCTATGCTAGCCGTACCAAACTGTTGCATAAAGAAAAAGGCAACGAGAATAGCCAGTACGATAACAACTATCGTATTCGTTTCGATATTATGTAAAACCGGAATTTTACGCAGTCCCTCTATGGCAGATGTTATTGAAATCGGCGGGGTAATAATTCCGTCTGCCAACAGCGCTGCCCCGCCGATCATGGCTGGCAGAACCAGCCATTTCTTTCGTCGCCGGACAAGTGCGTACAAGGCAAAAGTTCCGCCTTCCCCGTTGTTATCCGCCCTTAGTATCAGGATAACATACTTGATCGTGGTTTGTAAAGTGATGGTCCAGATTATACAGGACAGGCTCCCGATGACCAGTTGTTCGGTAATCGTTCGTTCAGAGATGATGGCATTGAATACATATAAAGGCGAAGTGCCGATATCCCCGTAAATGATGCCCAACGCGATAAGTAATCCTGCTGCGCTAACCTTGTTAATTTGCTTGCCCACAAATATGGTATTGTTAATCAAAAAGAATTAGAACAAATGTATAAGTAAAAACGCTCTAAAATTGTAACCTGTTCAATAATGGTGCCTTCGGCGAAACGAGGGGTTTTCTTGATAAAATTTAATCGAAACCAGTAAGGTTCGGGTTGTTAATTAAGGGAATATTAGCGGATACAGAATTCCACAAATGTTACATTTGTTTCACTTAATATTTTATTTAAATGAGCAAATTATTCCTGGTGGCGATTGCGATCATGTTATCCGGGACCTCGATCGGTCAACGGGTCATCTATTCTGAACCAGACAAGGACGACCTTAAGCAAACCCGTTTTGAGATCGTTGGCAAGATTGGTGGTAATATCTTAATCTATAAGGAACTCCGCGATAATCACGCCCTAAGCATCTATGATGCTTCTATGAAGCAGCTTCAAAGGTTAAAACTGGATTTTCTCCCCGATAAACTCATCAATACCGACTTTATCGCATATCCTGATTTTTGCTACATGTTTTACCAATATCAAAAAAGGAATGTTGTGTATTGCATGGCAGCCAAACTCGACGGAAACGGTAAGAAGATTGGAGATCCCATACAGCTGGATACCACGCAGATCAGTTTTTTTGCCAACAACAAGCTTTACTCTGTAATACACAGCGACGACAAACAGCAGATCCAGATTTTTAAGATCAACAGTAAAAACGACCGTAATCACCTGTTAACCACGTCACTTTTCAATAAAGACCTGGTGCTTCAGTATAAGCATTTCATGGGAATCCCAATGCCCGACAGGAACGACATCCTTACTGAATTCTATGTTGATAATGATGGCAACCTCGTTTTTACAAGGGCTGTTCAAACACAGCAGTCCGATAACATACAGAGACTGTTCTTCATGACAAAGGAGAAAGCCACTGACCAGTATGTAGAAAGAGAGATCAAGCTGAACAACCACTACCTGGACGACGTTCGCATAAAGGTGGACAACTACAACAAGCGTTATATTATTACATCGTTGTACAGCAAAAGCAGGCAGGGAAATATCGATGGGCTGCACGTAAGTATATGGGACCGCCCGAGTGCGACACTGAATGTTTCCAGGGGTATCCCATTCGACGAAAGCCTGCGCAACGAGGCTCAGGGTCAGAACGGGATAAGGACCGCTTTCAATGATTTCTTTCTGCGGAACCTGATCGTAACAAAGGATGGCGGATTTTTACTCGCTGCAGAGTCTTTCTATACTACCGGGAGAGCGGGTAACTTCAATCGGTGGGGATCTCCATTCGGCTCACCATTTATGCGGGGTATGGATTATTACTCATTCACCCCTTATTATTATGGCTATCCATGGTCTAGCTGGAACAATTACGGTTATAACCAGTATAATCGTTACCACGCTGAAAATGTGGTGGTGTTCTCCTTCGATAGCAGTGCCAGGATGAATTGGAGCAACGTTATCATTAAAGATCAGTACGACGATGATGTTGACCTTTTTATTGGCTACCAGTTGGTGAATACCGGCGACCAGCTTCATTTTCTTTTCAATAAACAGGAAAAGCGACTCCAGTTGCTTTCCGACCAAAGCATCTCTCCCGATGGTCAGCTCACCAGGGTTCCGACATTGAAAAACCTTGATAAAGGCTTTGACTTTATGCCACGTTTAGGTAAACAGATTAGTAACCGTCAAATCGTATTTCCCTGTATGTACCGGAATTATCTTTGTTTTGCAAAATTAGAACTTTAGATAATTAGCTTCGTACACAGTGGTTGCACTCTTCAAAGACCGTTCACCGGCAAATGTCATCTGGCTCATCGTTCTGAGTATCGTGGTACACAGTCATTTTGTGTTTAGTCCGCCAAAGGTGCAGGCACATGATCCCGATGGTTTGATCTCGGTTTTCCTGCTCAGGTACCTTAGCAATACCAGCGACATATTGCTCATGGTATTGTATCATGTAATCGTTATCGTACAGGCTTTAAGGCTAAACTACCTGTTCAACGACCAGCGGATGTTTACCCGTAATAATTTTATTACGGCGATGGTGTATATTATGCTAACGGGGTTAATACCGGAATGGAGCAACATAACTCCCGTGCTGATCATAAATACCTTGCTGATATGGTTGTTTGTTAAACTGGTCCGATTGTACAATCACCAAAACCCCAAAACCCTTCTGTTTAATACGGGGCTCATTATCGGCCTTTCGGTGCTCTTTTATCACCCCTCTGCTTTGCTCGTGCTTGTAGTTATATTCGCTTTGCTGGTGGTTCGACCTTTCAATCTGCCCGAATTGCTCGTGATGGTGATGGGAGTGCTCGCCCCCTTTTATTTTTTTGCGGTGTACCTTTTTCTTAATGATGAGTTTCCCTTGTTCTACCGTAACCTGCCGCAGTGGTCGCTCAACTTGCCCGCCATGAGCAATCCACCAATGCTGTTAGTAACTGCAGGACTGCTGTTGCTGATGTTGTTCGTGGGCCTGTTCCATTGGCAGAGCCGTACCCGCCGTATGTTAATACACGTCAGGAAAAACTGGGGAGTACTGTTGGTCATGCTGCTGATTACCCTTCCGCTCCCTTTCATTAGTAAAAACGAGGATCTCGATGGCCTGATGCTGTGGCTGATACCTGCAAGCCCGTTTATGGCAGAAGGTTTCCTCGGCCCTAAAAAGAATACCTTGCCTAATGCAATGTTTTGGACCTTACTGGTACTCATTGGTGTAAACAACTGGGGCTTTTTATTCCGCCGCTAATCGCTTTCCTTTCGAAATTTTTCGTTGACCGGCATTTAGGGCTATATTGTAACATCGTTGCCGGATGCCCCGAACCGGCTGTTCCGACTGCGTGAATTATTTACAGGCATCCCGGCATCGAAATCCGCACGACAGTTTGCCAGCTGAGCCACAACCGTGTCCTGATGTTCGCTTTGAGCTTTTGCATCATCACGGTGATAATGATTGATGGGTCGCTAACCGGTAAAACATCCCTTTTTACAATGGCATTAATTAACCCTGCAGAATTTTTTGTAGATGTCGCGGAAAGTCAGTCTTTAAGCATAAGGCTACAGCCCTTACTTAAGTGGGCAGGTGGCAAAGAGAAGGAGCTGAAGCATATATTACCCAACCTGCCCGCCAGCTTTATTAATTATTATGAACCATTTGTTGGGGGCGGAGCCGTGTACACCGCGATAGAGGCTTCAAGTTATTTTATCAACGATAGGTCAGCAGATCTAATCGGCGTGTACAGGTCGATCACAAACGATCAAAGGCCGGCTTTTTTCGGGTCGCTTGACCACATCGTTGCTGGCTGGGATCTACTGACGAGCCTTGCTGGCGCAAATCACGACTTTTTCGTTGATGTTTACCGCCGATTCAGTGGGGGCAGTTTCGATGAACAACAGGTGGAAGAAAAATTCAATGAATTCGTAGAACAGCACGAAGCTTTTTTCCACGGCATCTTTTCGCCACTGCTAACCTTCAACACGGCACATTTTATAAGCGAGGTCAGGAAAAATCTTCTCAGAAAGATCAAACGGATGAAGGCTATCGAAAGTCGGAGCCTGCGGTTGCCGGATGATGATGTCGCGGGGAATATGGAAACCGCGCTTAAAAGCGCCTATTACATGCAGTTCAGGTATCTCTATAACCATGTAAAAACATTTGCCCCTGAACCCGGTGTGTGTGCAGCGCTTTTTTTGTTTATCAGGAATTATGCATACAGCGGAATGTTCAGGTACAATGGCAGCGGCGGTTTCAATGTGCCTTATGGTGGGATGGAGTACAACCGGAAAAATTTTACCAAGAAGATCGACTACTTACGTTCCGACGCCCTCAGGAGCTTGCTGGAACGCACAACGATCGAGAACCTCGACTTCGAATCGTTTTTCTCAAGGTGGCCGGCTGCCGAAAACGATTTCATTTTTCTAGATCCTCCATACGATAGTGAATTTAGTACCTATGCAGGACACGAATTTACGCGCGGCGACCAGGCCCGCCTGGCAGAATACTTAATCACGGCTTGTAAGGCAAAATGGATGCTGATCATCAAAAACACGGATTTTGTGTACAAGCTTTACCATGGGAAGGGATTGAATATCTCCATGTTCGACAAGAAATATCTGGTAAGTTTTATGAACCGGAACAACCGAAATGCTGAACACCTGTTGATCAGGAATTATCATACCTGAACATTAGGTGGGGAGTTGATAACGACAGTGGATCGTACCATTACCAGCTGTCGGCCGCATTCACAGTTGCATCATTAAACGCCGGCGGCAACGTGCTGCTGCAAAGTTTTTGCTTATAAACTAACCGGCTGACTACCTGGCTGACCACAAACCGGCCCCGGTCTAATCAGCTTTGCCCGGGTCCGGTTAACTGCAAGTATTTCACTCCGCCGGTTGCCCGGAGCCCTAAGAAAACAACAATGAATAACCGGTCAATGTAAATGCAGCGTCGAAAAGAATTCTGTCTCCCGAATTGTTGTTAGTTTTACGGCGGGCGAATCGCGGGCTTCTTTCGCCGCCGCGCCAATCAATAATCAATAAGAATAGACTACATTATGAAGTATGGAATAGTTGTTTTTCCAGGCTCTAACTGCGACCGCGATATGCAGGATGCATTGCAACACGACATGAATAAAGAGGTGGTAATGCTCTGGCATAAAGACAAGGACCTGAGTATGTTTTCGACAGATGATTGTATCGTGTTGCCCGGCGGCTTTTCCTTTGGTGACTACCTGCGTTGCGGCGCGATTGCCCGTTTTAGCCCCATGATGCAGAGCGTTATTGCCTTTGCAAATAAGGGTGGCAGGGTGCTCGGTGTATGTAACGGTTTCCAAATTCTTTGTGAAAGCGGACTGTTACCGGGTGGACTTCTGGGAAATGCCAGTCGTAAGTTTGTTTGCAAAAATGTTCACATCCGAACAGCAGATGGCGATCCGCTCCAGATCCCCGTGGCGCATGGCGACGGACGTTATTTTGCTTCCCTTGACGTGTTGGATGACATGGAGAACCGGGGACAAATTATCTTCAGGTATTGCCACCGGAATGGTAAGATGGAGGAATTGTCAAATCCGAACGGGGCTCTTAGGAGTATTGCCGGCATCTGTAATGCTGAAGGCAATGTTTTCGGTATGATGCCGCATCCCGAACGCGCCACATCACCAATATTGGGAAACACCGATGGATTGAAAGTGTTTAGGCAGCTTGGCTTGAACTAAAACCAGACAAAAGCCCACCTCATAAATGTAAAAAGCCCCGTTTGGGGCTTTTTTGTGGGAGTAAAAATTAGCTGATATAATTATCTTCTTTTTAAAGTTGTTGAGGTTATAAAGCGATCTGCTGTTCAGTAAGCATCTTACGCATGTTGATCAGTCCATAGCGCATACGGCCCAGCGCAGTATTGATGCTGCAATTTGTCATCTCAGCAATTTCCTTAAAGCTCAGGTCGGCATAGTGGCGTAAAACAATCACTTCCCTTTGTTCTTCGGGAAGCATGTCCAGCATCCGGCGAACCCGCTCATGAGATTGTCCTTGCATCATTTTGGTTTCTGCACTTTCTTCCGAAAGGTTGATCACTTCGAAAATGTCCCTTTCATCACTGGTTTTGATTGTCGGCGTGCGCTTTACCTTCCGAAAATGATCGACACATAAGTTGTGCGCGATACGCATTGCCCATGGCAGGAACTTTCCCTCTTCCGTATACCTGTTCTTACGGATAGTTTCAATGATTTTGATAAAGACGTCCTGGAAAAGGTCTTCCGCCATGAACTTGTCTTTAACTAAAAATAAAATTGATGAAAAAATCTTGTCTTTGTAACGACCGACCAGGATGTCTAAAGCCTGGGTATCGCCGTCCTGGAACGCATGAACAAGTTGAGTGTCGGTGGCTTGGGAAAGTGTTTTCATAAAATGTGTTTGAATTAGATTGGATTTATTATAGGATGGTTGGATGTTAGCTAGCGACCCTCATTTCTAAACCGAATTCCCCGTTTCTCTTAAATGCCTTTAAACAATTTCCAATTCTACTGGCCGGGAACTTTCTCTTTTTGAGATGATTGTTACTATGATGACACAAAGCAACGTTAAATAAACGGGTGCATGTAGTTGCAATGGCCACATGAATACCCTTAACGGTCACAATGTGCAGGAACTAAAATTATTCTTGAGGGCACCGGATTGGGTGATCAGCTATTATGAACGGCTGTTATCCCGTGTGTATAAGCTGAAGGGATTGTGTTGTGGGGGGCTGACGTGTAATAATAAGTGCTTGCAGGTGCTTAAATCTCAATAGTGGACGGTGTGTTTCAGCCATCTTCTGCCTGACAAAGCCATAAATGGAAATGATATATGTACCCGGTAGCCAATGATCAGTTGAGTAAATATCGGCTGCAACTAGCCGCGGCGGAATGCTTCAAAAAGGTAAATCAGCGAGGAAAACAGACCGGAACCTGTATGCTTTTTTAAGAAAATAAGAAAGCCTCCGGTTTAGCGGAGGCTTTCTGTTGATGGCTGTTACAGTATTTGCCTGTGATTAGCCGGGTAGATTTATGAAACCTAAGTTTGCCGGTGCAGTTCGAAGAAGACTATAAGGAGGCCGTTGGATTTTCCGGGAACATTTTACGCATGTTGATCAGGCCATATCTCATCCTGCCAAGTGCCGTGTTTACACTACAATTGGTCATATCCGCAATCTCCTTAAAACTAAGATCGCCATAATGCCTCAGCACCAAAACTTCCCTTTGCTCTTTCGGCAGCGTGTCGAGAGTATCGCGAACCTGGTCGTAAAGTTCTGCCTGCATAACTTTCGCGTCTGATGCTTTTTCGAACAGGTTCAGCATTTCAAAAGAGTCGCGCTCGTCTCCAATCCTCACAAATGGTGAATGTCTTATTTTCCTGAAATGATCGATACACAGGTTGTGGGCAATACGCATTATCCATGGAAGAAATTTGCCCTCTTCGATATAACGGTTTTTGCGAAGGGTATCAATAACCCTGATGAATACGTCCTGGAAGATGTCCTCGGCTAAATACTTGTCTTTGACCAGGTACAGGATCGAAGTAAAAATTTTGTTCTTATAGCGTAATACCAGCACTTCTAACGCACGGCTATTTCCATCGCGAAACAGGTGAATCAGTTGCGTATCCGACGCATGTTGAATCGGTTTCATAATGATGAAGATTTAATAAGGTTAGTTAGATAGAATTAGCGCAATAAGAAACGGGTTGAAAACCCTATGTGATTAGTTAAGTCGAAGTATGCTATAGGCGCTTTATAAGTGGGGCTGATGTAAGAATGAAAATAAATTAACTTTTTAACAATCGGAACGATGAAACAAAATTTTAACATTGTAACCTTCGTTGGACTTTTTGCTGATCGGGTAATTATTGCGATGGTGCACAACTACTGGCGTTGTTCAGTTGACCTGCCCTGTAACAGCAATTGTGCCACGAGCCAGCTTTTGAATTTATCTTAACAACTTTGTTAATGCAAGCGACGGTAAACACAGCTAACCTCAGCTTGAAAAATTTAACAGGCTGCTCTTTGTAGTTTTAAAAAGTTATTGTTTGATCGCGGTTGGAACCATTCAGGCCGGAATGTGTTTATTTTGCTCATTATTATGGCAAAAAAGACAGTAGCACAGGTGCCCAATAAGCCTTCCGGGCACACACTTTCGAAAGACGCCATCCTGGTGAAAGGGGCGCGGGTGCACAATCTGAAGAATGTAACCGTTGAATTTCCCCGGAACAAATTTATAGTGGTTACAGGCGTTTCCGGCTCGGGAAAATCATCACTGACCATAGATACTTTATTTGCTGAAGGCCAACGCAGGTACGCCGAAAGTTTAAGTGCATATGCGCGCCAGTTTATGGCCAGGATGAACAAACCCGATGTGGATTATATCAAGGGTCTTTGCCCGGCTATTGCCATTGAACAAAAGGTGATCACACGCACTCCAAGGAGTACCGTTGGCAGCATGACCGAAATGTATGATTACCTGAGGTTGTTGTTTGCACGTGCTGGGCATACGATTTCACCGGTTAGTGGCCGGGAGGTTAAGAAAGATGACGTTGCAGATGTAATTGCGTTGATAAAACAACTGCCCCTGGGTACTAAGGTTCATATGCTGGCCACATTTAAACAGCACGCGAACAGGCAGGTAAGGGAGGAGCTGAATATATTGTTGCAGAAAGGTTTCAGCCGGATGTATACCCTTGCAGGTGATGTTGTCGGGGGAAGGCAGGATCAAAACCTTTCCAGCGGCGGAACCGTGATTCGAATAGAGGACCTACTCGAAATGACGGACGAAGATCTGATTACAGCTGTTGGAAAATCGGCCATACCCACCGGTAAAAAGAAGGCGGCACAGGCTACAACCTATATCCTGGTAGACAGGCTCGTAGTAAAAGAATTTGACGAAGATGATACGCACCGGATGTCAGACAGTATCGGTACCTCTTTTTACGAAGGGGAAGGGGATATGTTCCTGGAGATAAACGGCGAGCGACTGGTAAATTTCAGCAACCGTTTTGAGTTGGACGGTATCGTATTCGAAGAGCCCGTTCCCAACCTGTTTTCTTTTAATAATCCCTTTGGTGCATGCCCCACCTGCGAAGGTTTTGGCCAGGTGTTGGGTATCGACCCTGACCTCGTGATCCCTGATAAACGACTCAGCGTTTACGAAGGCGCCGTGGCGCCCTGGAAGGGAGAGAAGATGGGCCTTTGGAAGGAGAACTTCGTAAGGGCGGCAAAACATTTCAACTTCCCGGTGCACACACCTATCGCTGACCTGACTAAAGAACAGTATGATGTACTATGGAAAGGTAACCAGCATGCAAACGCGATCAATGATTTTTTCAAAGAAGTTGAGCAGAACCTATACAAGGTTCAATACAGGGTTATGCTCAGCAGGTACCGGGGTAGAACGATCTGCCCCGAATGCGATGGATACCGCTTAAGAAAAGAAGCCCTTTATGTTAAGGTTGGTGGTAAAAATGTAGGTGAGCTTTGCGAGTTGCCGGTTAAAGATTTGGCGGTGTGGTTCGATAATCTTGAACTCAGCGACTACGACCGGCAGGTTTCGAAACGTATATTGATAGAACTTAATCACCGTATAAAAACACTTCTCGACGTTGGGCTTGGTTACCTGACATTAAACAGGCTTGCAAATTCGTTAAGTGGTGGCGAAAGTCAGCGTATACAACTTACCCGCAGCCTTGGAAGTAATTTAACCAACTCCCTTTATATATTGGACGAGCCTTCTATCGGGCTGCATTCGAGAGATACAGAACGCTTAATCAAGGTGCTAAAAGAACTTCGCGATTTGGGTAATACTGTTGTAGTTGTTGAACACGATGAATTGATGATGCGTGAAGCTGATTACATCATCGATATGGGACCCTTTGCAAGTCATCTTGGGGGCGAAGTGGTGGCCTTTGGTAACTACGACGAGTTAACAAAGAATCCCGAAAGCCTGACAGGCAAGTACCTCACCGGCGAACTTTCAATTGAGGTTCCAAAGATTATCCGGAAGTGGACCAGGAGCATAACAGTAGACGGGGCCCGGCAACACAACCTGAAAGACATCTCTGTTGAGTTTCCCTTGAACGTGTTGTGCGTGGTAAGCGGTGTAAGCGGTAGCGGTAAAACAACGCTGATTAAACAAGTGCTGGTACCCGCATTAAAAAAGTTGAAGGGAGAATTTTCTGAGAAAGTCGGCTTTCATAGAATTCTGACCGGCGATATTGAATACATCACGCAGGTGGAAATGGTGGATCAGAATCCAATAGGCAAGTCGTCGCGGAGTAACCCCGTTACTTATATCAAGGCTTATGATGAAATAAGGGATTTGTATGCACGCCAGCCGCTTTCGAAGATGCGCGGGTTCCAGCCCAAACACTTCTCGTTTAACGTTGATGGCGGCCGTTGCGACGCCTGCAAGGGGGAAGGGGAACAGGTGGTGGAGATGCAATTTCTTGCCGACGTTCACCTGCAGTGCGAAGTTTGTAACGGCAAGCGCTTTAAGGAAGAAGTGCTTGAAGTAACCTATAAGATGAAAGGCATTTACGACGTGCTACAGATGAGCGTCGACGAGGCGGTGGCGTTCTTTTCGGCCACTGAAGGCGGCAGTAAAGAAGCACTCTCAATCGCCAAAGCGATACAACCTTTGCAGGACGTAGGGTTGGGCTACATCAAGTTGGGGCAGAGCAGCGACACCCTTAGCGGTGGTGAAGCACAACGGGTAAAACTGGCCAGTTTTCTTGGGCGGGGCAAAGGCAACGGACACATTCTGTTCATCTTTGATGAACCGACAACGGGCTTGCATTTTCACGACATCAGGAAGCTTTTAACCTCATTTAACGCGCTCATCGAGCAGGGGCATTCCATTATTGTTATCGAGCACAATACCGACGTTATCAAAAGTGCCGACTGGGTGATAGACCTCGGACCTGAAGCCGGTGACGAAGGTGGTAACCTGGTTTATAGCGGCGTACCGGGTGGGCTCCATAAGGTGAAAGAAAGTTATACCGGCAGATTTTTATAAGGGATTTTCGCGGCCGAAGAAGCTTGCAGCTTTTGTCAGTTTCGTTGTGGTTTTGTTTGTCTGCATTCGCGAGCAGCATAGTAGAGTTGCCTTCGTTGTTAGCCGGCAATCATACACTTGCTTTCCCGTTCAGAAAAGAACGAAAAGTACAAGGGAGTGACACAACAACTGCCGAAAGAAGCATTGCTGCCCGTCCAAAAAAGAAAATGTATTTCCGGCAATAGCTGCATCGCTTCTTCGGGGCAAAAAAAAGATCTCCTTTCCGGGAGATCGTTTTTAGTATTGTTTTGAACAAATCATCGTAGCCGGTCGAGGCTTCGAACAAGTTTCTGGTCGCGGTTGATACCACGCATCGCGAGAAACAGGAACAGTGGAACAGCAAAGGAAAAAATAGCCGAAAGATCGAAGTTGCCTTCCGCAAACTTCTTGGTTTCAAAAAAGTATAACACGATGTTTACGATGGATAAAAGTAAGGTTACCACCGTTATCCGCATCTGCAGTTTTCGGTCTTTATACAGGAACACCGCGATGAGTGCGCCCAGGCCGGCTGCAACAGAAAGAATAAGCAAGTGAAGCGGACTGTTTTCTGCAGTTAGTTGAGTGAAAGTTTTTTGCCCATTTACCATCTTGTTTCCGCTGTAAAAAGAAAACCGGATGGTTAAAAATGCACAAATCGCCGCAAGAAAAAGCCATATTGATTGTATACGTTGTATCATGATCTCAATGTTTGATGGTTGTAGATATACCAACAGTTTAGGCTGCTGCTAACCGAGTTCGGGATAAAGGGGAAATCCGTCCATAAATTCATTAACCGACTTACGAACGGTAGTTATAGTGTTTTCATCATCAGCATTCATCAGCACATTGTCGATTGCATTTACAACAAACTGCATGTGATCTGCTTTCATACCGCGTGTAGTAATTGCCGGTACCCCTACCCTTATTCCACTGGTTACAAATGCACTCTTGTCGTCGTAAGGCACCATGTTTTTGTTAATGGTAATATCGGCCTGGTTCAGCACCTGTTCTGCTTTTTTGCCGGTGATGTTCTTGTTGCGAAGATCGATAAGCATCAGGTGATTTTCGGTTCCGCCGCTGATGATTTGGTAACCCTTTTCGACAAATGCAGCAGCCATTGCCTGCGCGTTTAGAACAATCTGTTTTGCATAGTCGGTAAATTCATCGGATAGGATCTCGCCAAAAGCAATCGCTTTGGCGGCAATCACGTGCTCAAGTGGGCCACCTTGTGTTCCGGGGAAAACGGCCATATCGATCAGGTTGCTCATCATCCGTATGTTACCCTTTGGATCCTTAAGCCCAAACGGGTTTTCAAAGTCTTTCTTCATCATAATTACACCACCGCGGGGTCCACGAAGCGTTTTGTGTGTGGTGGATGTAACAAAGTGACAGTGTTCAAAGGGCGAACTCAACAGGTTTTTTGCAATCAAGCCGGCAGGATGGGCCATGTCGCAGAAAACGAAAGCGCCTACTTCGTCGGCCACACGCCTGATGCGGGCGTAGTCCCAGTCGCGGCTATAAGCACTTGCACCGCAGATGATCAGTTTCGGCTTTACCTTTCTTGCCTGCTCTTCCAGCATCTCGTAATCAACCAGGCCTTCTTCGCGTGTTACACTATAAAAATGCGGCTGGTATATTTTGCCACTAAAATTCACCGGGCTACCGTGGGTAAGGTGCCCGCCCATGCTAAGATCGAGGCCGAGGATGGGATCACCGGGCTGAAGTATCGCCAACAAAAGGGCACCATTTGCCTGTGCGCCACTATGCGGTTGCACATTTGCATATTCACAATTAAAGATCTGTTTCAAACGGTCAACAGCCAGTTGTTCGGTTTGGTCAACAAACTCGCAACCGCCATAATACCTGCGACCAGGATAGCCCTCTGCATACTTATTTGTCATCACACATCCCGTGGCCTGCATTACCTGCAAGCTGGTAAAGTTTTCCGATGCGATCAATTCAAGTCCGTGTCGTTGCCGTTGCAGTTCTTTTTGAATGATGTCAAATACGAGGGTGTCTCTTTGCATTGCTGGTTTTTGCGCAAAAATAAACTTAAATAAACCAGATTTTCGTGAACTGTTTTTTGCAGTCCAAATGGGTTTGCCTACACCAGGTTTATGAACAGCCGGCGTGGAAAGAGGACGGAGCCAAAGATGAAAAAGGCTTTGAGCAGGTTTTTGCAAACTGTGTTTACACGGTTTGCACGATTTCTTTTCCTGGATATGGCTGCACCCATGCAATTTCAGGGGCGAGGCAGTTCGCGGCACAGGTGAAAGTCAGGGGCATTTCCGGGTTCCTTTTTTTGAGCCGGGCAATGGACTTTCATGGCCTCATTCTTGCCCGCCCGGATGAACCCGGTTCGGACGGGCGTCGCACACTTGTACCTCAAACCGTTATGCAACGGCTCATCCGGGATAAACAAGCTAACCGGATAAGGTGTAAACCGGTTAACAAGCTACTACAAGGTGGTTGGTAAGCAAACGATTGCACGATCTGCTCCGTAAGGCAACGTGGGAATGCAGGCATTATTTTTAAATCCGTGCTCTATTGTAAAAAATTCTATTTTCACACCCCCGATGAATACTCTTCCTAAATTAAAACCGACGTTTTTTTGAAGTGCCGCCTGCCGTGTGATAGAGAAAGGTTCATCAAAACTAAAGTACGATATCAATGAAAGCTATCATCCCGGTGGCCGGTGCCGGAGCAAAATTAAGGCCACACACCTATACGCAGCCTAAAGCATTGATACCGCTTGCGGGCAAAACAATCCTCAGCTTTATTGTAGACCAGTTGTACGACGCGGGACTAAAAGAATTTATATTCATCGTAGGCTACCTGGGGGAAAAGATTGAAGAGTATGTAAGGGCAACTTACCCCGCCCTCAACTGCGAATTTGTGTACCAGGGCGACCGCCAGGGTACGGGTCATGCTCTCGAGCTCGCCAAAAGTCTTGTGGGCAACGACGAAGTGTTTATTTGCCTTGGCGATACCATTTGCGAATACGACATAAAGGAAATGATCAACAGCCCCTACAACATGCTTGGGGTTAAAAAAGTTGACGACCCACGGAATTTTGGGGTAGCAGAGATGGACGAAGAGGGCTTTATTGATCACGTTGTAGAAAAACCAGCTATTCCCAGGAGCAATATGGCACTGGTTGGCCTATATAAGATTAAGGATACCGAAATCCTGTATGGCTGCATTCACCTGCTGTTTACCGAAAACATCAAAAGCCGGGGCGAATACAACCTCACGGATGCGCTTGATTGCATGATGAAGCGTGGTGCGCGGTTTAAAGCCTTGAAGGTGAAAAACTGGTACGACTGTGGTAAAAAGCAAACCTTGCTTGAAAGTAATGCCACCCTGCTAAAAAAGTCGGGCGGGAATATTAAAAGCGGGCACCAGTTTGAGGATACGATCATCATTCCGCCCGTAAGCATAGCGCTGGGATGTAAAATAAAAAGTGCCATCATCGGTCCTCACGTAGCTATCGGGGCAAATACAAATATTCAACATTCGATCGTCCGGGAAAGTATTATCGGCTCGTATACCAATTTGTACGAGGTGGTGATTGACAACTCCCTTATCGGCAGTGATGCATCTGTAAAGGGACTAAGCCGGAGCCTTAACATCGGCGACAATACTGAAATCGATTTTGGGTAAAAAGGTGGTTGTTGATTTTATGGGCGCCCTAATCAGCGCTTTTCCACACGATACGATATTCTGCGAAACAGAAGGTACAAGGTTCCTTTCCCTCCAACTTCAAGGTGTTTTCATGTTTTTTTTGTCATAAACCTTAACCCTCCCTATCGGTTCTGGCAGGATTTTAGTTTAGCTTTGTAAGCACCTTAATGCACAGCACATGAGATTCGGTAAACCCCTGCTGGTTATCACAGCATTGTTATTCATTACAGCAACCTTTGCCCAGAAAACCGCAACGTCAATACGGGGCTCAGTATCCGCCGGATCGCGAAAAGTTCCACTGAATGAAGCAGTAATCACGTTAACTTCCACAAATATACAAGGCAGCAGGATTGTCCTTTCCGACTCAGCTGGGAACTATACAATCAACAACGTTTTACCTGGAACCTACAAGTTAACCTGCGAAATGGAGGGCTACAAAACAATCGGCAAGTCGAACGTGGTCGTTACCGACGGGCAAACGACGGGTATTAACATCGAGATGTCTAAAGGCAAGATAAGAGACCGGGATCGAACCGCCGAACGCGAGCGGATCATCCAGGTATCCGATAGAAGACGGTCGTAATTTATTACGGCTTTTTTTATGCCGGCCATCTTCCGGCAAGTGTCACCCTGATCGCCTAATTTTTACGAAAAGCCCACTTCCACATTTCCTTCCAGGTTACTTTTTTACCATACATTAAAATACCTACCCGGTAAATTTTGGCGCTCAGCCAGGTGGTTACCAAAAAGCCACCAACCAGCAGCAGCATACTTAAAAT
>JASLBT010000393.1 GCA_030146445.1 Segetibacter sp.
AATAAATGGGAACAAAACCGAAATGAAATTCCAAATGCCATGCTTCGGGTAAGCCGTAAGCAGGCCATATTACAAAATCCTCAAACAGCAGCCGATATGCTGGGAATGACCGGCCAGGTCTTCATCCAAAAAAGTCAACTCGGCGGCGGCAGTCCGATGATCCGCGGATTTTCTACGAACCGTGTGCTAATTGTTGTTGATGGGGTGCGGATGAATAATGCAATTTATCGTAGTGGCAACCTGCAGAACCTGATCTCGCTCGATGCAATGTCAACCCAAAGTGCTGAAGTTATCTTCGGCCCGGGTTCCATCATTTATGGAAGTGATGCAATCGGTGGTGTGATGGATTTTCATACGATCCCACCCACCCTAAGCAGCACAGGAAAAATGTTGGTGAAAGCAAACGGAGTGTCCCGTTATTCAACTGCTAATAATGAAAAAACAGGACACGTCGATTTTAACCTTGGATTTAAAAAATGGGCATTTCTCGGGAGCGCGACATATAGTGATTTCGGCGACCTGAAGATGGGAAGAAATAATGGGCAGGATAGCTACCTGCGAAATAGCTACGTAGAACGCATTAACGGAAAGGACAGTGTATTGGTTAACCCTGACCCTTACCTTCAGAAACAAACCGGTTACCACCAGTTGAATGCTCTTGCAAAACTGCGCTTCAAACCCAACGAAAAATGGAACCTGCAGTACGCTTATCATTATTCAGCAACCGGTAATGTTCCGCGCTACGATCGCCTGATTGAATTTACCGGCAACATACCAACTTACGCAGAATGGTACTATGGTCCCCAGGTTTGGAAAATGCACCAGTTTCGCGCTGACCACTCTACTCCCACGACACTGTACGACAATGCGCGGGTAGTGGTTGCAGTACAAGAGTACGAAGAAAGCCGCAACGATCGGCGTATCAACAATCCAAGACTCAGGAACCAGGCGGAAACAGTCGACGTGTTCTCAGCAAATCTCGACCTCGATAAAAAGTTCAGTGACAAAGCAGAACTATTTTACGGCCTTGAATACGTTCATAATGCCATTGGTTCACTTGCGAAACGTACAAACATCAATAACGGTGCAGTAGAAGGCACTGCAACCAGATACCCCCATAACTCCACCTGGAACTCCGCCGGCGTATATGGTAGCCTGAAGACATACCTTTCAAAGAAAGTCACTATTTCAACCGGCCTTCGTTACAATCACGTATCGCTCTATGCTCCCTTCGACTCTACCTATTTCAACTTTCC
This sequence comes from Segetibacter sp., assembly GCA_030146445.1. Taxonomy (GTDB): domain Bacteria; phylum Bacteroidota; class Bacteroidia; order Chitinophagales; family Chitinophagaceae; genus Segetibacter. Next base: position 1,257 of record JASLBT010000393.1, read on the forward strand.
GTTCCGCAGTGCTGAGGTAAAGGATGGTGCACTAACGGGAAATATCGGGCTGGTGTTTCGGCCTGCTACCACCTGGCAGATCAACGCGAACCTATCAACCGGTTTCAGGGTTCCTAACGTCGACGACCTGGGAAAAGTATTCGACTCCGAAGTTGGCAATGTGATTGTGCCAAATCCAAACCTGCGATCTGAATACGCTTACAATGCGGACCTTGGGGTTGCAGGTAAGGTTAATGAAAGGCTTACCTACGACCTTACCGTATTCTATACCCTACTTAATAACGCAATTGTACGCCGACCTTTCACATTTAACGGAGAAGATACCATAATCTATGAGGGTGTTAGAAGCGGTGTTCAGGCGCTTCAAAATGCAGCCCGGGCAAAGGTTTGGGGGGTTCAGGCCGGCTATATTTGGAAGTATGCAAAAAACTTCAGCTGGGAGGTTCGGGCAAATTATATAGATGGGAAAGAGACAGACGACACGCAGAATATGGAAGTCAGCTTGCGGCATGCCCCGCCCTTTTATGGCAGAACTGCAGTTGCTTATGAAAAGGAGAAGCTGATGATTGAACTTTCTTACAATTTCAATGGCTCAGTTACAGCAGCTAACCTCGCGCCTTCCGAACAGAGTAAACCGTTTATCTATGCTATGGATTTTGAGGGCAAGCCATATAGCCCATCGTGGTATACGCTCAATTTAAAATCTGTTTACCGTTTCAGTAATCACCTGACAGCAACAGCCGGACTCGAAAACATAACCAACCAGCGCTACAGGGTTTATTCGTCTGGCATTGTTTCTCCGGGCATAAATTTTATAGTATCCCTTCGGGCAGGCATTTAGTAAAAAGGTGTTCTCGGGGCATGATCACCTCAAATTGGCGTTGTCATTTTAACCGCTAAGCCGCGATTATCAGGCACCTTAAACCGGATTCATTATGGAAAAAATTGTAACACTGACACTCAATCCCGCAATCGACAAAAGCACCACCGTAAAGTCTATAGTGCCCGACAAGAAACTAAGATGTGCTGATCCTGTTTTCGAGCCGGGTGGTGGGGGAGTAAATGTGTCGCGGGCTATCCAGAAACTTGGTGGCACATCCACGGCCGTTTACCTTGCAGGTGGTTATTCTGGTAAACATTATGAGCACCTGCTACGGGCGGAGGGGCTCTTTTCGCATGTAGTTGAGATCTCTGGACACACCCGGGAAAACCTCATTGTCATGGACGAATCATCTAACCTCCAGTACCGGTTCGGAATGCCTGGTCCTTATATCAGGGAAAATGAATGGCAACGTTGCCTCCAGATTTTGGAAGAGGCAGAAGGTATTGAATACATTGTTGCGAGCGGTAGTTTACCCGAAGGCGTCCCGGTCGATATTTTTGCAAAATTGACCGCAATAACGAAAAAGAAAAATGCCCGCCTGATTCTCGACACATCCGGAGAACCACTGAGACAGGCCGTTGACGACGGCGTATTTATGATAAAGCCCAACCTTGGTGAATTGAGTGCGTTGCATGGTGTAGAAGAGCTCCATCGTGAAGACGCCATTGAAGCCGCACGCCAGATTATAAGCCAGGGAGGTTGTGAGGTGATGGTAATTTCCATGGGACCTTCAGGCGCGATGTTGATCACCAGTGATGACGTTTATCAATCACCATCGCCAACGGTAAAGCGAAAAAGTACCGTTGGTGCAGGAGATACAATGGTGGCAGGCATGGTGCTCGCATTAACCCGCGGTTGGGATTGGGGCGATGTTTTAAAATATGGGATTGCAGCTGGCACCGCAACTACCCTTAACGCAGGAACAGAGCTTTGCAAATTGTCCGATGTAGAAAAGCTTTACAAACACCTGAAGAGTGTAAGCGCAGGCACTCATCATGTTTGATGGGCCCGCCCTGAGCTCAGGTTACCGCTGACAAAACGAACCTGTTTTATTTAAAAAAATGATGACTACGTGTATGAATAGAGCATGTTGGTTATTGGCAGCCCTTTATGCCCTCGGAGCTGTCTCCTGCAATAATGTTTCGAAAAAGGAAGAGCGCGGAAAGGACAACGCGTCAACAAGTGTTGTCAGCATTAAAGAAGACCCTGTAACCTATACAGTCGACACCCTGACACTACAAGGTTATATCACCTACAACCAAAATTCAGACGTCCTTCGTCCCGCAGTATTGGTGGTTCCGGAATGGTGGGGCGTAAATGATTATACCCGTTCAAGAGCCAGGCAACTGGCCTCTCTCGGGTACATTGCTATGGCTGTAGACATGTATGGGCAGGGCAAAATTGCAGCTGACCCGGCAATGGCTCAGGCAATGGCAGCTCCATTTTATAAAAACCCGCAGCTTACAAGGACTTACCTTGACGCAGCTCTGGCGAAACTCAAGACTTATAAACAAGCAGATTCATCCAATGTTGCTGCTATTGGATATTGCTTTGGTGGATACGTAGTGCTAAATGCTGCTAAACTTGGCGCACCGCTGAAAGGTGTTGTCAGCTTCCACGGCAGCCTGGGTGGGGTGCCACCTGCTAAGGATTTGTTGAAGGCCCGGATATTGGTCTGTCATGGAGGAGCCGATAACTTTGTTCCCGATGCCGAAGTAAATGCGTTCCGGAAAAGCATGGACTCTGTTGGTGCGGACTACACTTTCAAGGTTTATCCTAATGCGACACATGCATTTACCAATCCCGGAGCAACAAAAACCGGTGAAAAGTTCAAGATGCCCGTTCAGTATAACCCTGCAGCAGACAGCGCATCATGGAACGATATGAAGGCATTTTTTGCAACAATATTTGACGAGTAAATTTTTAATTGGGAGGTGGTATTGAAGCGATTAATGCTCCGCCCGGGAAATCACAATCTTTAACAGAGCCGGTCGCCCATATCGGCTGGCGACTTTGATTTTAGATTGCTGCAGAAACGACTGCACCTTGAGAGTCTATTGATGAGGAGCTAATTCGTGACCGGACAATGAATAGTAGATGTTTTGAAGCTGGTGTAAAAACCGGATCTTCTCCACCGGAACACTTTTTAATTCTTCTTCAATCCCCCAAAAAAAGGACCCCTCATCAATCCCGATGTACAACTTTTTAACGTCTCCAACCGAGTTTACGAACTCGGTATAGTAATCTGCCTTAGTTCCTTTCTTAAAACCAAATTGTAAAAGAATTTGCGGAGTTATCAAAATAGCCTTATACGCGATTAATCCATTGCCATTACTGATCTGCAACATTTTGGTAATTTGATCTATTTCGGAGCCTGAGGCGATTTGTTTTGTGGTATATATATCTTCTGTGATTGAAGTTTCACTCAGCATTGCAATCCAGTTCCCAATTCTTAACTCTTTCCCTTTTAACATAGGCCGCGAATTTACTGGTAATTAGCATTGATTGCAGGTAAGAAATGTAAATTTTCATTCAGCCTAAAGGAGTTGCGCAGCTGCGGAGTGCCCACATCAGGCGCAAAATGCCAAAGCTGTTCACCTTGCCGCCTTTGTAAGCCGCATAAATCTTTAAAGAGCAGCAGCAAACAAAGTTTTCTCACCTCCAGCTAAGTGAAATCAACATTCTTATATTATGAACCGTCTCATAGTCCCGACGGTAGAACTTGATCTTTCAGGTCGTTCAATACCAAAAAACCTTGGCTTTTCCCCTCCATTCGTTACTTTTGCACCCAGTTTAAGAAAAGCCGGCTGAAAATGGTTAAAAATCCATAAATAGCCGTATGATTTTCAAGATGGTATTCCCTAAAATTCTGAATCAACAAACATGAGCGGCCAATTAAAAGAGGTTCGTAACAGGATCAAGAGCGTACAAAGCACCCAACAGATCACCAAAGCTATGAAAATGGTGAGTGCAGCAAAACTACGCCGTGCACAGGAAGCAATCGTTCAAATGCGACCATATGCGGAGAAGTTACAGGAGATGCTCAGTAATATTGTCAGCAATTCAGAAGGCGACATTGGCGGATCTCTAGCCACTGACCGGGGGAACGAAAGGGTGCTTTTTATTGTAATTACCAGCGATCGCGGACTTGCCGGCGGATACAATGCCAACATAGTTAAAACAGCGCGTCAGGCCATACAGGATAACTACGCGAATCAACAAAAGAAAGGAAACGTCACAATTTGGAACATTGGCAAAAAAGGCTACGAAAGCTTAAGCCGCGGTGGTGAGTACAAAACCAATGCAGACCATAAAGACGTTTTTCTGAACCTGACCTTCGAAACGGTACAGGCAGTTGCCATAGCAGCGGTAAAGGCATTTGAAAACAGGGAGTTTGATGTGGTTGAGATTATCTATAGCGAATTCAAGAATGCTGCTACCCAGCGCTTTGTTGTCGAAAGATTTCTCCCAATTCCAAAGGTCGAGAGGAAAGAAGGTGCTAAAAAAGCTGACTTCATATTCGAGCCTGCAAAAGAGCAACTCGTAGCTGAGTTGATGCCGAAAATTCTTAATACCCAACTTTTTAAAGCAGTGCTCGATGCGAACGCCAGTGAACACGGTGCGCGTATGACAGCAATGGATAAGGCCAGCGAAAACGCTAACGAGCTGCTGAAAGTGCTTAAGATTTCTTACAACCGCGCAAGGCAGGCAGCCATCACCACTGAACTTACCGAAATCGTAAGTGGTGCAGCAGCGTTAAACGGCTAGTACCTAAAAGAAGTAACACATTCTTAAGCAAAAAGCCGGAACTTAAAGCAGCCCCTGAGGGGGTTTTTGGGGTTATGGAAGTTTCTGAGATCATTCCACATATCGAAGTGTTGATTTTTGCCAGCGATAAACCGCTGACCAGCCTGGATATTGTCGAATTGATCAACAAC
>JASLBT010000401.1 GCA_030146445.1 Segetibacter sp.
CCGCGGTAACCTGCCCGGCAATTGCAAGCACAACCAGTGCCGTTAATACGACAAAAAAAAGGTACCTCATGATCATCTCAAGACTGTTTGACAGAAAGCTCCGGGAGTTTACCCTGGCTTCTCCATCTCCGAGCCCGTAGCGGTTTGCCTCTTTTATATAACCGATCCCTTTCTGGTGCCTCCCCCAAAAAACAAATGGCTTATCAACCATATGTATGCGGTATCCATTTGCCTTTAGTTCCTTGCCAAAAACAAGATCGTCAGCCGCAAGCGTCAGCCATTCGCAGTATCCACCAACCACGTTAAAAACTTCACGTTTATAGGCAATCGAACGGGACGACGGGATGAACCATGGTGCGTTTACATCTATCTTGTACCCGTTCGACATCACATAGGCAGCTTTCGCCGCTTTACTGGTAATGTCGTTCTCGACAACCGTAAACGATCCGCCCACGACATCAACATCGGGATCTTTAAAGGGGGTGATCAAAGACCTGAGCCAGTCTTTATGGAACCTGCAGCCAAAGTCGGTACTAGCAATCAGGTCGTAAGATGATGTGCGAATAGCCATGTTTCTTCCTTCCGCTACATTACACTTTGGTTTGGAAATGATGTGGATCGGTACGAGCGAGTTTCTTTTCCAATCCTGCAAAATCTCGTATGTTCCGTCGGTGCTACCTGCGTCGGTGATAATGATCTCCGAAGGCTGAAGCGTTTGAGCGCTTAAGTCGGCAATAGTTTGCTTAAGCCTTTTTGATTCGTTAAAAACAGTAGAGACAAGGGTGAATTCCATTCCAGGGATATGAATTGTTTGACTTTCGTAAGAAACGTGAGAAATGGTGATGTCAACAGGTTTTCCGGTCGTTAGCGTAGTACAACTTAAATTGTCAACTTTCATAAGCTATAAACAAAGTCACTGTGTGCCTAAGCAAATCCGGGTACTTATTTAACCTCAAGGGCTACCAGTAACAGCCGCCTTCGATTTTCCGGAAGTTTTGTGGTACTTCTTCGGGCAATGGATTACACCAGTATTCATTAAAGAAGGAATTTTCAGGATAATGATTTTCCCACCTTTTACCCTTAATCCCAAACAATAACTGGGTAACTCCACCCATATTGACCGACTTTTTTCCGAGTCGCTTTATGTGTGCCGCCAAAGGAAACCCGTAAGCGCCACAACCAAGTATGGCAATGTCAAAATCTTTCTTGCTGATTTCATTTTCCATGAAGTGCAAGGCATCAAACCAGTCGTGAAATCGAGTTTTATTCTGAGCGATGGACTGTACTGCTTTCACTGTCTGCAATTCGAAAGGGGGCAAGATATTCTCGTCCGGGAATAATTTAGCTCGTTTCGGAAACTGGCGTTGTATGCTTTTTTCATAAGGATGAACGATCAATACCTTTTTGTTTTCGAGAACTTTGCTCCAGGGCGTTGCGTAATTCCAGGGTGCCAATAACCTTATTTTAACCTTGGTTGCATTTGGCATGTAATCATCAAATTGTTTCTCCCCTTCCATCCAGGAGCCTAATATGTCGACCAGTGGCATGTCGTTGATCATTCTTTCACAAAATCGGTCAAGATTTTTGGTAGTTGCATTGATGAAGCCGGCATTATTTGTCATATAATTAATAATGCCGTCGTCCCACCAGAAAGGAAATGTATCACCTTTAATATAGCGAATGCTTTTTCTTACAACCGGGATCTCCTGCTTCATAGCCCGGTAATGCAATAAGCAATTCAGTTCAACATTGCCGAACCGGCATATCATTGCCGGAGCTTCAGCCTGGAGTGTATTTGTTATTAATTCAATTGACTCACTGTCTGATATCCGCACTAAGCGATCGGTGTAGCCGTAATTGTCGGTTGGTGAAACAGTGTTATAAATTTTGTTAAGTGATTTCAACGTCAGCCCGAGGATGTTGTTCATACAGTTAAACTGATAGCTCTGGTTTTTATAGGTTAGAACGGCGATGAGTTAGGTTTATTGCTGTTGTTGAAACTTTGCTCCTCCTGTAAATAAAACTTTATCCTTGCAAGCGTTTGGTATAAGTACACAGATTTGCCTGCCCAAATTGCTCGTGGATATAAAGGTAATATACGGGCGTTCAATAATGATTTCTTGTTGACCAGCTGCAGGAACAGGACTTAGCATCGTTGCCCGCCCGCTGCGCAGTCGGACGGGTGTCACTCCCTTGTACCGCAGATTTGCTACGCAGCTGCCCCTAAGTACAATGACCTGAAATGCGACTCAACATCTTTCTCTACCTTGCTTTTCAGTTAAAACTTTTCTGGTGTAACTACCGATCTATAACGATGAAGTAAACCCACACCCATCACCTTACAATTAATTTGCAGGCATTTGCCGGCAAATCACTCATGTTTTCGATCTAACTACCGATGATCTACGCTACCCTTCTCTCTTTGACTTCACGTTATTCCGATAAGATTTCGTTATCAATCAGCTGGAGTATATCTTTTGACGTATCCCATTCGAATTTTCTTGCAAATAGGCCATCGCTGGATTTTATCTGTTCCCAGTGCTTCACCGTGATAACGTTTGGATGCCAGTCTTTCGCATCCGTCCAGTCGATAAATCGATGATAATTGCCGTTGCCGATGAGGCCCGGCTGGTTTTTGAGAAAGGTTTGAATAATGATCTCGTCAGGACTGGCATTTTTATCGGGAGCCTCATTAGCCTTAGCTACATAACTGGTAATAGGATGGTTGAGTAAGTCGGCATTCAAGATGGTTCTTACCGTTTTTTGATTCAAAAAGTACCAGTCAGAGCCGGCATGCGGATACATGTTATCATGAAAAGGTGTTTTCTGCCTGTCGACCGGAAACCGGATATGCCGCCATTTGAAACTTCCTTTTTTTGAAACCGATGGAATCTTTCCCAACCATTTCGTAAATAAGGCCTGGTAGTGCCATTTATAGATCCCCTCGTATTGCATGCCCAACGGTGCAGCCTCAACAAA
>JASLBT010000431.1 GCA_030146445.1 Segetibacter sp.
CCGTAATTGACCAGCCTGTTTTGAACAGCCTCTAACTGGGCCGGGTCGTTAATGGTTGACTCGTTTTTATAGGAAATAATCTTTGCAGGAATCTTCCTGGTTACCAGCGCTTCCTGCGACCCACGAAGCTGGTTTGCAATAGTACCTTTTACTTCCTTGGGCTGGGTTACCGATGGTCTTATTTGATCCGTTTTGCTACATGCAAACAGTACCATTAAAAAAATGATCAATACAAGGTTGTGGAAAAATGTTTTTTCATATACATATATTTTGGTTGCAGATGGTTTTGTAGAATCTTGTGAAAGGAGCCTAATTTCAGCTGATTGGTTTGCATGCCGTTCGCAGGAGATGGAACAACAAGCACAAAACAACACCTATTGGATACCGAGCCAGACCACTATGGCGGACATATAGCACAATCATCTTCATTGATCATGACAGCATGTATTGAGTGTTAGCAATAGTAATCAGGTCGATCAGCCTTAGAGAGATGTCAATGGCTTACAATGGTAAAGGTGTTACACAACCCGTGGCAGGGAGGTGTACAATGGGCACGGAAGGAGCAGCAATAAAGGAGGTACGGGACTTATAATCTGATGCTTAACGAATGTAATATTTAAACATCCATTAATCAATAGAAAAGAAAAAATTTATTCTTAATTAATTGGAACCTAATAATGTAATCGTGTTTTTACGATTTTCAATATTATGTTCCTAAAAAATGACTTCTTCGTAATCGTATAATTAGTGGTTGGAGCATTAATCGATAGTTCGATTATGACCAGCAGTAACTCCCGGGAAATTAAAATGATCAGCTGAATAAAACAGTGAAGCAATTTCCTGGAAAGTCCATGAGATCGCAGTTTGTTCAGGATCTATTTGTAACCCGAAAAGCCGGTGTGAGTATTTTTCGTTCGATAAGTTTCTTCAGCATTCCTTTTCGCGGCGACAACTAACTCTGCAACCCTAACCGATGAATGTTCTGAACGTAAGGTTCACGCGTGGGTCAATAACCTTTTTAGACTTAGGCAGACTATGAAGCCAGTTTGCCTGGGTGTTATCTTTCATGATCAATAAGCTGCCGTGCTGAAGCATTATCGAGGTGGTCTCTTTTGTTACCTTGTGTTTAAAAGTGAACTTTCTTTCGGCGCCAAGGCTTAGTGAAGCGATGGCGCCGTTTTTCTTAAGCGACCTTTCATCATCGCTGTGCCAGCCCATTCCCTGGCTGCCATCATGGTAAAGGTTCAGGAGGCAGGAATTGAAGGTTTCGCGACTGCTGGCTTCAACAATCTTCTTTAATGATGCCAACTCAGGAGTCCATGCCATTGCTAGTTTTCTACTGTTCGAATAGGTATATAAGTACGGCTCATCCCCATACCAGGCAACTTTCCGGTTGGTAATAAAATGCTTACCAAATATGATCACTTCATCATTGCGCCATTCGATCTTTTTACTTAATTGCTGTAGGTAGTTATCTGCTTCTTTGGTCGTCATTATGCTGCCGTAATAAATAACAGTCCCATCATATGGCAGCTCGTTGCTTACACCATGGCGATTGAATAACATGATCTCCTTAATTTTTTGTGCGGTAAGACATTGCTTAACCAGCGTGGTTTATTTCCGGTATGCCCAGGCGACTGGCGCGGCTAAGGCGTTTGTGCCGCACAGTTCTAAAGGGTAAGTTTGCCAGATACACCGGGTTTGCTTTGCCACAAGTGATAAACATTTTCCAACTCTTTTAATCTATAGCCGAGTCTTTCGTATAGCCGGCATGCGGGGGTATTCGCAAGTTGGGTCACTACCTCAGCCTGCGACAAACCTTGCTGCATAAACCAGTTTTCTGCGGCATGCAACAGGGCTTTACCAATACCTTTATTGCGGTGACGGCGATCAACAGAAAGTAGACCGATATTTCCCTTTCCCTTTCTGCCGCTCAGCGTGATCAATCCGATGGGTTGTTTATCCTGCAGGTATAGCAGTACTTCGTCGGCAATGACTTTGTTTATAGATTGTTCGAGCCATGACTTGTACAGGCTCTCAAATTGCTGCCGGCTAAAATTTGGATCATTATTAAACCGGGAAATATGACCGCTCTCAATTGCAAGCATTTGCAGGTCGGCGTTGGGCTCAGCTAATGAATATGCAGTTATGTTGGGGTCTGCTCCAGGTACGTCACCAACCATTTTGTTGTAGGTAGCTTTTTGATCGGCGAATATCAAGTCAAAGCCAATTGGCGAACCTGATTGGAGTGGGACTTTCGTGAAAAAATAAGTCAGGTCCACATCTTCCTGTTCCATCAATTGAGCCAGCATGAACAGGTCATCATCCGCAGGAAGCTGCTGGTGGGCAGCTATAATTTTAAGGTTGAAAAACCTGCTGTCCCACTCAAGCTTTTTGTGCGTAAAACTCATCTATTGCTGTTGATCGTGGATGCTAACATATATGGTTCAGCTTCGCGATTTCAAGCCCATGTCAAAGTATTGCAGCTTAACTGTGCTACCTTGATTACGTTGATTAAGGCAACACCTCAGAACACCATAAGCGGCTTGATATCGTAATAATAAGTGGAGAGGCGTGCGACCAGTTAGTGCTATTAGACACGTCACTTCTCCCGTATGGCTTTAAACTCTGAACCTTCTTTCCATTTTGGCCAGGTGGTTTCAAATGCCAGTCGTTTACCCACCAGGAACAATAATTTCAGGTCCTCGATCGCGCCTTCAAGCGTCCAGGTTTTTGGATCGTATTCATCTGACGGACGGTGGTAATGTTTCAGGCGGTATTCTTCTTCTGCTGCTTCCCCAAAGGAAGCACCCTTTCCAGGCACATCAACACCGCGCTTGGTGTACAATGCAGGGATGCCCACCTTTGCAAAATTAAAATGATCCGAGCGGTAATAATAGCCCGCTTCAGGATGTGTTTCAAACGCAAGCACCCGACCGGCCTTTTGTGCAGCCTGGTCGAGGTAGTCTTCTAATTCACTCTGGCCTTTACCGATCGTTATAATATCGTGTGTGGCTGCACCGGGGTTCAAGCCGTCCATGTTGATATTTGCAACCGTTTTAGCCACCGGGTAAACGGGGTTTTGTGCATACCATGCCGAACCCCAGAGGCCCTGCTCTTCCGCAGTGACGCTTAAAAACACGATGGTTCTCTCGGGTTTTACCGGTAGCGATTTAAAAGCCCTTGCCAGTTCGAGCAGTCCCGCCGTTGCACTGGCATTATCGAGTGCGCCGTTGTAAATACTGTCGCCCGACAGGTCGGATTTGCCGATGCCAAGATGATCCCAGTGTGCTGTGTATATAATCACCTCGTCGGGACGTTTAGTGCCGGTAATTTTTGCAATTACGTTTTTCGACATATTGTAAGTTGCCTGCACCTTCATACTGGTTGAAACCCTGAGGTTCAGCGGCTCAGGCTTAAAACCCCGTTGGCCGGCTCTAACCAATAACGTACTGTCTTTCCCCACTGCCGAAAGTAGCTTAAGTGTGGCTGGTGTAGAGATCCAGCCGATCATATCGCTATAGGTTACATTTTTCCCGCGGTCGTCGAGGTGCAGGTGTGAGCCGTTCCAGTTGTTTTGTGGAACGGAAAATGGATAACTCGCGCCTGCCTGGTTGTGAATAACGAGGCAACCTTTTGCACCCTGGCGAGCTGCCTCTTCAAATTTATAGGTCCACCTGCCATAGTAGGTCATGGTTGTCCCTTTAAACAAAGAAGTGTCGTTTGATGAGAAGCCCGGATCGTTAACCATCACCAGCACGATCTTTCCCTTTACGTCGAGTCCGGCATAATCATTCCAGTTGTATTCCGGCGCTATAACACCATAGCCGGCAAAGACCACTTCTGCATTTTGTACATTGATCAGGGGATCCGTTTTATCGGTCCATACCACGTAATCATCAAAGCCCTTCAGCGTAAAATTGCCTTTCGGACCCTGTACCTGCATGGTTGAATCAGCAATTGTAGATATGTTCACCATTGGCACATCCTGAAAATAGTTGTCGCCGTTTCCGGGTTCTATTCCCGCTGCAGCAAACTCGTTCTTAAGGTAATTTATCGTTTTAGTTTCGTAGGTAGTAAAAGGTTTTCGGCCGCCGAACGAATCGGATGCAAGCACTGCGATCTTTGCACCAAGGCTATCCGATGAAAATGTGGCCAGCCCGTCTTCGCCCGGCTCTCCCGTTCCTTTCGGGCTGCACGAGGCCATCACCAAAATTGCACATGCCGTCATGACCAGGCCAGGGTTGTAGTTTGCTACGACAGCCCTGATCTGTTTTTTTAAGCCGCTTCTATTCGATGAAAACATAATTGTCATTATCCTGAATTGAGGGGAGAAGATAAGAAAAATGGTTTAAACAGTGCTTATTAGGAGTGCCAGGAAACCTCCATAGAGGTGTTGCTATTTCAAAATTCAGTATCAAAAGAAATTGGTTGCACAATGGTGGGAACTTACAGACACTGGAGCGAGGTGAAGTGATAAAACCGGTATTTTGTTAAACTCATCATTTGACCACAGCGGATATAATATGGGTGTTAAACGTGAGATTGATCCGGTATGGTAATTGGAAAGGAAACGCAAACCGCTGATCATGAAAAAGTTGATGTTCCTCTTGTCCTTAGCACTTACCCTTGTTACGATTTCTTCCTGTAAAAAGGTTGTTGACCAGTTCTTTTCGCCTATCGACGTTAACATGCCCTCTTTTCAACTTATTATACCTCCTGTTCCAATCGTTGCCGCATCAGAGGTGTCGTTAGCTAGCTATACAATTCATTTCAATCTTGATAGTGCGATAAAGGCCAACACGCGAGGGATCTTTGGTGTTTCAACGATCAGTTCAATAAAGGTTAAGCAAATGAATCTCGAGCTGACCAATGCCGATCAGCAAAATAACTTTGCAAACTTTGAGACAGCAAGGATTGGCCTCTTATCAAACACCAGTCCGTCAGCAGCTGATGTTGCCGCATTTACTTTTGCTGATGCATACGCGACTTCCGCTTCCTCACAGTCGGATGCAGCAGAGCTAAAGGGATATTTTACCGGGCATGAACTGACTTTTAACCTCACCGGCAAAAACCGCAGACCTACCCAAAAAGCTTTGACTGTTGTAGTAAAAACCACTTTGAGTGTTAAATAGATCTTCCAGGTATCACTTTCTTTCAGATGTTGTATTGCCGGCGCTTAGGGTACCAGATCAGCAACTTGTGTCGGTAATTAACGGTTTAGATTATAGCCAGAAATTCGTTGCCGGATCCGGAAATCATACCCCGGCTCACCTGGTTTGCTGAGTAAAGTGAGACGGTACAAGGGAGTGACCCACCAACAAGTTGGGGGCAGTCTACAACCGGAGTGACAAGTATGTCCTGCTGCCGGTCCCAAAAAAATTTAATAGTTGCAAACTCTGATTAACCATCGACAGTACGGATAATTATGCGGGGCGTTTGTTTCATTCCGGCAGAACAACGAAAGCAATATAAAACAAAGGCAGCCCGTCGGGCTGCCTTTTAATCAGGTCTATAATTCGCTTAGGGGTTTCTTTCTCAAACTATTGTTTCTTAACCTTACCACTTCCACTAACCTGAACATCGAGCGTTGGGTTGCCCCAGTACTTTACGGTGCCACTTCCAAAGATCCGGGCTTTTAAGGTTTTCCGGCATTTCGTCTCTATGTTGCCGCTGCCGTGGATGGTTGCATCGGCACCATTCACCTGCATGCCTGCCGACCTGATGTTGCCACTGCCGTTTACATCAAAAACCGCTTTGTCGTAGCTGCTGTTGCCAATGTGTAAATTGCCGCTGCCATTAACCCTGGCTTCCATCAGGTTGCCGTTCTGGAAGCCGTCTACGTGGGTGTCGCCACTTCCATTAACGGTGGCAGCACTAAGCGATGGAACCGTAATATGTACAACTGCATTGCTGTTGCGTATCGTGAAGTAATCTTTGCTATACCTGATTGTCAGCATTTCATTTGCTACGTTGGTTTCAACGATGTTGATGATGTTATCGTATGCTTGTACTTCAACTTTTTGATCATTTCCCCGGGCAATGTGAACAGTGATATCTCCACTGGTATGAACCCGGGTAAACTTTACGACGTTCCTTACCTGTGTGGTATTGGTGCCTTGTCCGCGGATTACATCCTTGTCGCACGAACTTAAAAAGGCGATCATCATCAAGCCGATTAGTCCTTGTACTTTCTTCATTACCTGTAATTGTTTTCTGTTTTACAGCCTTTATGCTTTTATGATTGTTTAATGGTGACCCACCAACATAAAATTATCTACTGGTGGACCGTGCTAACTGCTCTCGTGGTGTGCAGCCGCGCTATTCGCCTGTTCGGCTTACAGGTATCTTTCTGCAATTACCGACTGCTTCGATGCGCCGTTGTATTTGCTCCAAAGCAGTTGGTGTGCCTGCATTATTGCCCTGGTTTCTTTTACTTCATCGGCTCTCCTGATATTGATTACGCGCTTTTTTTTACCACCAGCCAGCACTGCGAGCCTTAACGTGGTGGAAATTAATTTGCCTGTCATCTTAAATAGATTGAAATATGTTACGAATGTTGTTAATGATTGCTGCTGTGCAGCGATGAGATAGGGTTTGGTACCCTTACCGGAAAAAAGAAATGTCGACTTTTGCTTTTGTTCCCTGTGCTAATGTTCCATTTTGATATCGCAAAGATGATTGGGAAATAGTGCTTATACAATCACACAATGATGTGAAGTTCGTTTAGAGCGAGCAGGGCCATATGGGCTGTATGCGGCCCTTACGCTTCAGCCGTAATAATGTTCGCGCAATGAAGTCCTATGTTTCCCTGGTAAGACTGGAAAAACTCAGCCTTCTTGTGCTTGCAGTGCCTGGCAATTCCTTAGCAGGTTTTTTGAAATGACCACAGAGCTACCATAAGTAACGCCATTGCCGTTCATTCGTGAACAGAATCTTTTGATTCCCAAGGCAGGGATGATGTTGAGTGAGCG
>JASLBT010000433.1 GCA_030146445.1 Segetibacter sp.
GGCAAAGAATATGTTTCAACAGCAGGTCCACGACATCCCGTTGAAGCAAAATTTTCACCTGATGGGGCAGTTCTATATGTCGTCGATATTGGTGTTATCGGTTTTGAACGAGCTGGTGCAGGTCCTTTCCCTACTCCTTCGCCCGGTACAGGAGTTATCTGGCGCATCACAAAAGAGGGGAACAATGCCGGAGGAGCGCCTGCTAACCTCTCCCCAATGCCACCCAGACTAAAAAAATAAAAAAGTTAATAGAGCTTCTCAAGGTACTGTTTACCATCTTGTTTCTTCTCTCAGTTCTCTTGTAATATAACCATCCTGACCCCCGGCTGTGGATGCCGATATATTTGTAAGGGTCTTGCTTAGTCTACTTGCTCTTAGAAGAAGTTACTATGCTCTGAAGTGGCTGATATGTTTACTAAACCGCGTCAAGAATTTATAGGAAAAATTGGAGGTTTTACCGGGTATATGTCAATAGCTGTTGGTTTGACCGTTACTTTTTAAAGGTTCCAAATAGCTTCTCATGGATAACATGAGCAGCCGCTTTTGGCAGGTTGTTACCGCGAACAGCTATCCGCTAAAAAAGAGCGGAAGTTACAAAAGAACGCCAACTTATTTTCCTCGGTCGCACTCACCGCTATTCCTCAATAAGCTGTTTTACCTGGTTCAAACCTTTAGATGTCTGCCAGCGAGATGCCCTCTTTCCTGGTGTTGAACGTCGCCCCAGGATCCGCTACGAAAAACCCACCCGGTGAACAAAAAGGCAAGGCGAATGTGTGAAGCATTCACGAAAAACAGGCGAAAGTGGTAGTGCAGCATGTTCTCATGCCCTTTCATAACGAGGCCAGCCTTCACCGACGTTAACCATCGGCTATTGTGAACACAATTAAAATAGTTTTAAAAGACTTGACGTAATAAATTTGGCACCGTTTGCAGTAAAGTGCTCGCGGTTCAGTTGAAGCACGTTCATAGCAAAGGAGGCCCGGGTATAATAGATTGACCAGCGAAGGATTGGTCCTGGCCCATTACCGCTCATTTGCAAACAAACTATAGGGGACAAACTTTGACACTGCCTTTTCATCATGTACTTCCGGTAAACAGGTAGTACTGGCATCATTGATCTTAACGCAATCTGATGCTAAGAAGGAATTGTGTGATATTGCATTCGTTATACCCGGGAAAAAAGCCTGGAGCCTTGCGGGCGAAACCACCATTGTTTCCCCGCTATGAATAAAATTTTAGCCATCATCAAAACAATCAGAAGCATATGGGTATCTCCTCCAGCAAAATACAGGGGTATAAAGTATATAAGGCATCATCGCTGTTGAAAAAGCCGATAGCTGACGCTACGCATACACTACACGAAATTTCCTTTCTCGTGCTGCGGCTGCAATTGGAAAACGGGGTTGTTGGTGAAAGCTACCTGCTGTCTTTTCAATATTCTCCTTTGGCTATCCTTGGCGCTTTGAAAGACCTGCTGCCCGGAACGATTGGGTACGAAGCTTATGAAACGGGAAAGGTTTACCAAATGCATAATCACGACTCGGAGTACTTCGGCAATGGTGGTATCAACCGTTGGGCGCAGGCAGCAGTGAACATTGCCATGTGGGATGCATGGGCGAAAACACTCGAACAACCTGTGTGGAAGTTGTTTGGTTCGCACCAGGACAGGTGTGCAATCTACGGGAGTGGGGGGTGGTTGTCTTACACACCTGACGAACTTATTGCCGAAGTTACCGGCTACAAGGAACGGGGTTTCCAGGCGGTCAAAATTAAAGTCGGCTCACCTGATTGGCGCACAGACGTGCAGCGATTAAAATCGGTCCGGCAAGCGGTAGGCGATGGGCTTAATATTATGATGGACGCCAATCAGGGGATGCAATTGCCGGCGGCGATCCAACTGGCCAATGCGGCCAACGAACTCGGCATTTATTGGTTTGAAGAACCGCTGAACCACCAGCATTTCGATGGCTACAGGATACTAAAAGAACAAACGGGTATTTCGCTGGCTATGGGAGAAAGGGAGTACACGACACTGCCACTCATAGAACTGATTAAACGGAATGCGCTTGATATCTGGCAGCCAGATATTTTGCGTATTGGCGGGGTGGAAGCGTGGCGTGAAAGTGCTGCGCTGGCGAACTGCCATCAACTGCCGGTATTGCCACATTATTATAAAGATTACGACGTGCCGCTGGTCTGTTCGATACCCAACGGCGCTGGTGTCGAATCGTTTGATTGGATCGACCCTTTAATAGACCAGCCCATGATTGTAAAAGACGGCTTTGCTTATCCGCACAATCGGCCGGGATGGGGGTTTAACTTCATAGATGACCACTTGCAGGAGATAAACATCAGCTAGCCAACTATCCAAATTTTCCAGTTGGGAGGCGCAAAATCGCCGCCGAATATTGTTTGGCCAACGGCACGATTCTAAACGGAAATTATCAAACCTTCCCGCGAGCTTGTGGCTAGATTAATACCTGGGCGGGATGGTTCTGGCGGCAAGTACATGGAGCTGGTGAACCGATTCCCTGGTCTCAGCCGGGTAGCAGAACAAAACGAAGCCTGAATTGTTGAAATTGGAACCAACAAATATGTGTTATGGCAAAAGCAACCAAAACCCTGAAACAAGGTGACCAGGTGGAATGGAAAACTCCGCAGGGGAAAACATCGGGTACGGTAAAGAAAAAGCTTACCTCTCCTATGAAGATTAAGGGCCACGAGGTTGCCGCATCTGATGAAAATCCTGAATACCTGGTTGAGACCAGCAAGAGTAAAAAACTCGCTGCTCACAAACCGGAAGCGCTGACAAAAAAACCAAAAAAAGGAGAATGAGGACGCTGAGACGGCAATTACGCACGATCAACAAGGTTAAACATGTCGGGCAAGGAGATTACAGGATAGCTTAGGTGGGAGCATCAGAAATGTTTAGTTAGTAAAGAGATGCCGGCGGTAAATCGGTTCGGTATAAGTCGGGTCGGCACCTGCCGCGTGTAAGAAGTTGGCGGACACGGCTTACAATATTGTGCAGATCCGCAGGATGGTTGGGTATATAAAACGTCACCTTGCGCAAATGCCGCGGGGAGTATTAACTTACCAACTGGCGTTGCAGCACGATGCCCATGCCGCTCTGCCTGTCAGGCTCAGTTACAACATGATCAGTGCAGTGTCCAGGCGGTGAATTAAGCCCGGAAGTGCCTGCACCAGCTTCCGTTTAGTGCTGGTGTTTCATCCTGAGATCAGCGGAGGCAATAGGAGGTGAATAAAAAATCGTACAAGAACCTGCCTGTCAGGCCCGGTGTGGTTAGAACAGTGTTGCGCCTCACACTGTATTCGTATCTTAAAAATTTAATTGAGTAAAGCCTAATACATGGCATTGTTTTTTAAGGTGTATCGGAGAAGTTAAACATTCAACCACGTTTAAAACACCGTTTTATGAATTACGAATCAACAGGATTTAACAATGACCATTATGTTTCAACAAATAATGGCGATTCAAACGATATTACCAAACTGGTAATTGGCGCTTTGGCCGGAGCCGCGGTAGGCTCACTTGTAGCAGGTGCATTTACCGAAAAAGGTGTGGAAATAAGGCAGCGGGCAGCGAAAGGAGGCAAAAAGGTAGCAGATAACCTTAAACACAAAGTTTCAGGTGTAACCGATGCTGTCGCCCACAAGTTTGAAGCAGCGAAAGAAGGCGCCGCTGACCTGATTTCAAAAGGTAAGCAAAAGTTGGGTCTTTCAAAAGGTAGCGGCAGTATGGGAAATTCGTACGCAACCGGTGACGATTATGCCACAAGCAACCTGTATGGCGCCAACTATACCGACGAGGACACCAAAAATAAACTGCTTGTAAGTGCTGTAGTTGCCGGGATTGCAGGTGCCGTAATCTGGAGTTTGACCACCGAAAAGGGCAAGCAAACCAGGAGTCGTTTGGCTGCCAAGGGTAAAGAACTGGCGCACAACCTCCAGGAGAAAGCATCACATTTGCAAGAGGAGTATGGAGAGACCATCGACGCCGCAAAAGACATCGCTGTTGACCTGATTAAGAAGGAATTCGGTCGCTCCGGAGATGAGGGTGGCACTTCCGCCGCCGGATCTACGCAACCGTAATCCACATAACCAGGCATATCATGCGGGCTTTCGCCGGCAATGGCATTTAAGTTAAAAAAGAACACCATAATTGGGGCTGCTT
>JASLBT010000437.1 GCA_030146445.1 Segetibacter sp.
AAAGCCGTGGCATTGCAATTGCACCTGTGCCTAAACAGCAAATCATGGGGGATTATCTAAACCTGCCGCTTGGTATCCAGGTCACCTGGTTGTTTTTACTCTCAATTCCTATAGCCTGTATCGCCTGGACGGTCACCCACGAGGAGGTTTTCAGAGAACCGCGAGAGTATTGCCAGCAAAAAAGCCAGCAGTGCAAAACGCTTATTCAACGAAAATTTTTTTACCTGTTTACCTGCGAATACTGTTTCAGTCATTACGTCACGATCTTTTTTCTTATAATTACCAAATATCAACTGCTTTTTACCGGTTGGCGGGGCTACCTGCTAGCTGGTTTTTCGCTGGTGTGGATCGCAAACGTCTACATGAGTATCTTCGGAAGAATTCGTATTGTGCTTAAAAATGACAAACTGGAAGCAAAGATCAAAGAAGAAGAACTAAAGAAAGGCGAAGGCGTCAATAACGAATCATAGCTGCCGTTTTTTTCCCAACCGAACCGCTTAATTCTTTACGGGAAGGAAAGCATATTTTTTTCCAAATTCCATCATCTGGGCAAAAAAACTTTCCGGGTACTCGAGCCTGACATTGCTCACTTTATTACCGTTTATGTCGGCCATCATTCTGGGTTGAATGAATCCACGGTATGGCTTAACGTCAAGTTTGGCATATCTATCAAGTATTTCTTTGTGCAGCACAGGGTCAACGTTCACGCCATAAGTTTCGACAAGGTTTTTCCCTGATGCAAAGTCCCCCTCTGATTTAATCCGTTGAATTTCTTTCAACAGCTGCCCAAACAGTTGCCTGAGTTTATCGTAGTCGTTGATCCGGACATAGGTTTTGCCATCGATCTTGACGAACTCAACCACATTGTCTTTCTTTCCCTGTTCGTACGCCCATTTAGCAACCATTTGGCGATTTCTCATATGTGCCTCTTCGAGTTGTTGACCCGCCTGGATACGGGTAAGCTGTGTCAGCAATCCGTTCATCATATAGCTATCATAGCCTGCCATACCGACCTCTTTTGAAGGCGATACACCCAGTTCGATTAGCTTCTGATCGGTGATGTAATAAAGTCCTACCAGGTCGGCCCTTGCTTCTTCCAATGTTGATGCATAGTTCTTCAGCGTTTTATCGGTCGTTTCGACCCCCGGATTAATCTGCCCGGAAGCATGACCGATACATTCGTGCATATCGGTATGAAGGTCGGAGGCGAGATTGCCATACTTTCTCAAGCGTTGTTTAACCGTATCGTTCAGACCAAACTCTTCCAGGGTTCCACCTTTTGCGGCAGCCACATTGTAGGCGTGAATAATATTGCTGAGCGAGACGGATTTTGAGCCGTGTTCTTTCCTGATCCATTCGTTGTTTGGCAGGTTTATGCCGATAGGTGTACTCGGGGCCGCATCGCCGCTTTCCGCAAACACCGTGATTGCTTTCGCGGTAATTCCTTTTACGTTTTTCTTCTTGTGTTCCGGCATTAACGGCGAATTATCTTCAAACCATTGAGCCTGGTCCGCAATTGCTTTAATACGCTTTGTAGCTTCCAGGTCTTTTATCGAGACTACACTTTCGTAACTCCCCTTTTTACCAATGGGGTCAAGGTAGACCTCTATAAAGCCATTGACTACGTCGATCCTCGAGTTTACATCCTTGACCCAGGCAATACTATATTCATCAAACTTTTTCAGATCGCCCGTTTGGTAGTATTCAACCAGCAACTGAAGGGCTTTCTTCTGCTCGGCATTTTCTGCCACCGTCACTGCCTTTTGTAACCAGCCAACAATTTGCTCAATGGCCGGAGAATACATTCCGCCCACTTTCCATACTTTTTCCACCACCTGTCCATTTTCCTTTAGGGTTTTGCTATTCAGCCCCCAAAGTGGCGAATTGCCTTTGGTGTCGAATTTTGCGTAATATGCTTCAACTTCTTTTTGAGTGACCCCCTCATAAAAGTTCACCGATGAGGCGGCAATATTGTCAATTCCTGCGCGAAGGTCTACAAGCTTGGGCTCTATCGTGGGGTCATAAACAAGCGGCTTTATCCTTGCGGTAAATGCATCCATGCTTTCCCCCGCCTCTTTTGGCAAAAGGGTGCTGTCGCTTTGTTTTAAAAGCGTGGCAAAGTATTCAGGTGCACAACCAGGAATAAACTTCTCGTTGCCATAGTGGTGATGATTACCGTTACTGAACCAAAACCGACCGCAGTAATCTTCAAACTTTTTCCATTCAGGATTATTTTTGTCACCCTGGTAACTGCCGTAAACAGCTTCTATGGTTTTACGTAATAGCAGTCCATATTTGCTTTTTTGATCGTATAGAATGTCGCGGCCGCACATGGCAGCTTCGTACAGGTAATAAGCCAATTCTTTTTGTTGAGAACTGAGGTTGGTAAAACCCGGTACCTGGTAGCGGAGTATTTGCAGGTCGGCAAAAGACTCAGCTTCTATCCTGAAAGTGGCATCGTTGGTGGTTGTCGTGCTATCCGCCCCATCCCGCGCGGGGGAGTTGCGTGGTTGATTGTTACAGGAGATGGCTATCGCACCACTTGCAAGTGCGGGCATTATCCATTTCAGAAAAGTTGGCTTTCGGGACGTTTTTCGAAAAGGGTGGTACATACGGGCGAATCGGATTAGTGAATAGATAAAAATAGGGGTTTTCATTGCAGAAGCAAAAATCAGCGCTGCAAAGACACGTGGTTACCGAAGCTCGCCCATAGCTAATCGAAAGTTTAAGGAACCTTTTTATGATCTGCACTTGTTTACACTGCATGGTTTACGACGTTTTGCTTTTAGAATTTAATTCTGAACTCCTGACCGCTCTTTTTACTACTTTTGCGCCTCGAAACGAAATCATGGCAGCACTAGCAAGCCGCGCTTATCGTTTTATCAATGTTGTTATTTAGGGGCATTTGTTAGCGACGAGCTGAAGTAGTTCTATAGACCATCGTTGTGCGTGCCCTCAACCGTGTTGGTGAATCGCTCTCTTGTACGGCAACAAAACCTCCTCCCCGGTTGTCTGCCCGGGGGGCATAAGTACCGACATTGATTATCTTATTATAAATGGAAAACACGAAACAGGGAATTACATGATCAGTGCAAAAAATATTACGCTTTCGTTTGGTAAAAGGGTGCTCTTCGATGAAGTGAACCTGAACTTTATAAAAGGAAATTGCTATGGCGTGATTGGTGCAAACGGGGCTGGCAAAAGTACTTTTCTAAAGATACTTAGCGGCGAAATCGAACCTACAAAGGGTTCGGTCGAAATTACTCCCGGCGAGCGTCTGGCGGTATTGAAGCAGAACCAATTTGAATTCGACGAGCAAACGGTTTTGAATACAGTGATGATGGGCCACAAAAGGATGTGGGAAGTTATGCACGAAAGAGAAACCATCTATGCAAAAGCCGACTTTACGGAAGAAGATGGTATGAGGGCTGGAGAACTCGAGGGCGAGTTTGGAGAAATGGGAGGCTATGAGGCTGAAAGTGAAGCAGGTACATTATTGAGTAGTCTTGGGGTAAACGAAGAGTTTCACCAAAGCCTCATGAAAGACATACCGGCGAACTTTAAGGTAAGGGTTTTACTTGCACAGGCTTTGTTCGGTAACCCCGATATACTTTTACTGGATGAGCCTACGAACGGTCTGGACATTGAGACCATCGGGTGGCTGGAAAACTTCCTGGCCGACTACGAGAATATCGTGCTGGTAGTCAGTCACGACCGTCACTTCCTTGATACGGTTTGTACACACGTGGCAGATGTTGACCGCGCGAAGATCAAGATCTTCAGCGGGAACTATACTTTCTGGTACGAGAGCAGCCAGTTAATGGCCCGCCAGATCAACGATAAGAACAAGAAGAACGAAGATAAAAGAAAGGACCTGCTCGACTTCATCGCGCGATTTAGTGCTAATGCCTCGAAAAGCAAGCAGGCTACGTCGCGGAAAAAGGCTCTGGAAAAACTCACCATCGAGCAAATTGAGCCGAGCAACCGGAAGTATCCCGGCGTGATATTTACACCCTTGAGGGATGTAGGAAACCAGATTTTGAACGTTGAAAACCTGAGTAAGGCGGTTGATGGCAGAAAGCTTTTTGATAAAGTAACGTTCAGCATCAATAAAGGCGATAAGATTGCCTTCTACAGCAAAGATGCGCTTGCGGTCACTGCATTTTTCGAGATGCTGACCAACAACGAAAAGGCTGAGTCGGGCAAGATCGAATGGGGAACTACGGTTACCACGGCCTACCTGCCTGTGGAGAATAATCAATTTTTTCAAACGGACCTGTCATTGATGGACTGGCTAAGGCAGTGGGTGCCTCCTTATGTGACTGATGCTGATGAGCCTTTTTTGCGGGGTTTCCTGGGAAAAATGCTCTTTAGTGGTGATGACATCGGAAAGAAAACAAAGGTCCTCAGCGGAGGAGAAAAAGTACGGTGTATGATCAGCCGGATGATGTTGCAGAATCCGAATGTGATTATTCTTGACCAGCCGACTAACCACCTGGACCTGGAAAGCATACAATCGTTCAACGAAAGTGCGACAAACTTTAAAGGTATCGTGCTGCTTACCAGCCATGATCACACCTTTATGCAAACAGTTGCAAACCGGGTAATTGAACTTACACCAAAGGGTATAATCGACCGCCTGATGACTTTTGATGAATATCTCGACGACGATCGCGTTAAAACTATGCGCGAACAAATGTATAACTAACACTTACCATGTTTTGCAGAAGCCATTCGATTTCGGATGGCTTTTTTTATGGCTGCCCCCTATAAAATGGCACGTTAAAATCATTGTCGTAACGGCATTTCAGATGGGAGGGATGCCTTGTTATGCTGCAATCCCGTTATTTTGAACGCTGAAAAGATCGCTCGACTGATGTGCAACTGATTTTCTACTGTACTTGCCGGGCATGTTGCGGTACGAAACCGGCCCTCATGCTGTACTTTAAGTTAGATGATGGCTCCATGTACCTTCGGAGGGTGGGAGGCAGCCAATCACAGGTGTAATTTGTCTGATGTTAACCCGTAAAGCCGCTACATTTATATCTTCATTGCACACATACGCCGAGTTTTGAAATGGATCCACTATATACTTTGGTTGAGCGGGTTAGTCGTGTACACCTCAGCAAGCGCGCAGATAGCGTCATCTTCAAATCTCAAGCGTAAAAAGATTGCCGTTGTTCCTTCCGTTCGTATTGACAGCCTGAGCATCGTTCCAAATACATTTTTGATAAACCAGGTGGATACAGCCAGCTACAGTATTGACCTGGTAAACGCGGTGCTCACCTGGAAGAAGCAGCCGCTCCTCGATAGCATCGACGTTACATACCGCGTGTTCCCTTACCGGTTCAACCAGGTGGCCAGGCATTTTACCTACGACAGCGTGATGAATAACTTTATCAGGCAACCTGAGATCTTTAGCCGGAGTAAGAAGGGTGCGATGAACCCACTTTTCGATTTTGGCACGATGAACTACAACGGGAGTTTTGGCCGGGCCCTAAGTTTTGGTAATACCCAGGACGTTGTGGTGAACTCTCAATTTAACCTGCAGTTGAGCGGCCTTATCGGCGACAGTATCAGGGTTGCCGCGGCAATTACAGACAACAATATTCCTATTCAGCCCGACGGAACCACCCAGCAGTTAAATGAGTTCGATCGGGTATGGCTTCAGTTTAAAAAGCGCGGTTGGGAAGTGAACCTTGGAGATATTGACATCCGCCGGAACAATTCATACTTCCTGAATTTTTACAAAAGGGTGCAGGGGGTTTCTTATGAAAATGAGTCTGCCGTAAGCCGCAACATAACCAACAAAACACTTGTTTCCGGTGCGATCGCAAAAGGAAAGTTTACGCGAAATGTTTTCCAGGGCGATGAAGGAAACCAGGGACCTTACCGGCTCAGAGGCGCCAACAACGAATTTTTCTTTATCGTGTTGGCCAATACCGAACGGGTATTTATAAACGGCGAGCTTTTGCAACGTGGCGAGGACCAGGACTATGTCATCAACTACAATACGGCAGAAATCACGTTTACACCCCGTCGCTTTATTACCAAAGACAGCCGTATCCAGGTAGAGTTCGAATATTCTGACCGGAACTACCTGAATTCTTTATTGTACCTGAACAATGAAACGGTTGTCGACAAAAAATTGAAGATCAACTTTGGTGTGTACAGTAACTCGGATGCAAAAAGTTCACCAATAAACCAGGTGTTGGACCCCAATCAAAAGCGGTTTCTCCACCAGGTAGGCGACAGTGTTCAAAAGGCGTTTTATCCAACCGCAACTATCGACACCTTTGCCACCGATAAAATCCTGTATGCAAAGGTAGATACCTTTTATGCGGGAGTCAGCAGTTCGATCTATGTGTATTCGACCAGCAAGGATAGCGCAAAGTACAGCCTTGGGTTTATCGAGGTTGGTCAGTTTAGGGGCAACTACGTTCCGCTTTTTAATGGGGCAAATGGCAAAGTATATAAATGGGTCCAGCCGGTGAACGGGGTTCCCGCAGGAAATTTTGAGCCGGCGACTTACCTGGTGACACCGAAGAAGCAGCAATTGTATACGTTTTCATCGGTGTACGACATCAATGCAAAAACACAGTTGCAGGCCGAAATGGCCCTGAGTAATTACGATATCAACCTTTATTCTCAGAAACACAAAACCGATAACAAAGGACTCGGGGGAAAGCTGTTGTTGAGCCGTAACAGCACGTTTTCACTTAAGCGCGGAAAGCCACTTATTCTTTTGGCAACCGCCGGTTATGAATGGGTGCAGAAAAGCTTCAGACCGATTGAGCGCCTGCGTGCTGTGGAGTTTTATCGCGATTGGGGGCTTGATTTTTTGCCGCAGGCCGCAACAGAACACTTACCGGTTCTCACACTCGGTATAAAAGACAAAACGGCCAACTCCCTGACGTACCAGTTGAGTGGTTATTTTAGAAGTGACCGTTACAGCGGGATAAGGCAATTGGTTCAACAAAACCAGAAGATCGAGGGATGGGAGTTCAGGAATGTTTTCAGCTTAACTGCTTTTGAAACTGCAAAAACACGGGGACGTTTTATCAGGCCAACAGTCGACCTGAGCAAGGTGTTCAGGAAATTCGGGAACTACGCCGTCGGCGGGGGTTATGCCTTAGAGTCAAATATCGTTCGTTCGAATATTAAGGATACGCTCACCCCGCTAAGTTTTGCCTTTCAAACCCTTTCGGCATACATAAGGTCGGATGAGTCGAAAGACAACCGTTGGGGTTTCTCCTACTTCACCCGCAGCGATAAACTGCCTTCCCGAAAAAGCCTGGTGCAAACTGACCGGAGCCACAATTTTAACCTGAGCGCCGATCTGCGTTCAAATGCCAATCACCAGCTGAGGTTAAACTTAAGCTACCGCACGTTGAACGTTTTTGCACCTGGGTTGACATCTTTAAAACCAGATAATTCAATGTTGGGCAGGGTGGAATATTCAATTAATGAATGGAAGGGCTTCGTGGTCGGAAATCTGTTGTATGAATTGGGTGCAGGGCAGGAACAGCGGCGTGACTTTGCCTATTTTGAAGTGCCGGCCGGACGGGGCGAGTTTGCGTGGATCGATTACAATGCCGACCGCATACAACAGTTGAATGAATTTGAAATTGCCTTATTTCCCGACCAGGCGAAGTTTATCCGGATATATACGCCTACAAACACCTTTGTAAAAGCAAACTACACCCAGGTAAATTACAGCATTACTTTAAACCCCCGCGCCATTGCGGGAAACATTAAAAATAAGCGGTTCAAAAACTTCGTAGGAAGATTTAACCTCCAATCCACCTTACAAACTGCTAAGAAAGAACTGGCCGGAGGCAAGATCATTTTCGACCCGTTCAAAGGCGGCATTACTGATACCTCCCTGATTACGCTGAACAATGTGTTTGCCAATACACTTTCGTTTAACCGGTTCGGCCAAAAATGGGGTTTGGACTTCAGTAATACAAACAACTTTAATAAGGCACTGCTCACCTATGGATTTGAAAGCAGGAAGATAAGCGAGTGGATATTTAAGGCCCGTTGGAATGTGGCAAGGCAATACACCATGGAACTCGTGCAAAGGGCAGGAACTAATTCGTTGTTTACGCCGCGCTTCGCCAACCGGAACTACGAACTAAACCAATTTACTGCTGAGCCCCGGCTTACGTTTGTTCAGGGCACGAAGTTCCGGTTGCAATCAGGTTACCAGTTTACCCGCAAGAAGAACAGGCCAGAATACGGCGGTGAACTTTCCGCCTCGAACGCATTAAACCTTGAAACAAAGTATAATTCAGTAAACAATACCAGCCTCGGAGGCCGGTTTACCTTCAACAACATCAGCTACACCGGCACCTTAAATAACACCATCAGCTATATCATGCTGGAGGGATTACTACCGGGCAAGAACTTTTTGTGGAACCTGGAGCTTACTAAAAGACTAGGCAACAACCTTGAATTGAACCTTAACTACGAAGGACGTAAGCCGGCAGCAACCAAAACCATTCACATCGGGAGGGTTTCTGTAAGGGCGCTGTTGTGATGAGACGCGAGGGTTATGTTGAATGTTAAATGTTGAATGTTAAAGGATGTGTCATCCCGAGGCAGGGATTTCGTTAGGAGATATGAGAGATGGGATATGAGACGTGAGTGTTGGTTGTGTTTCAACTTGTAAACATGTCAACTGATCAACTGATCAACCCTTCTCCCTGTCATCCCGAGGCACGAGGAATCTCGTTAGGAGATATGACAGATGGGATATGAGACGTGAGTGTTGGTCGTGTTTCAACTTGTCAACTTATCAACTTATCAACTGATCAACCCTTCTCCCTGTCATCCCGGCGCTCGGGGGATTTCGTTAGGAGATATGAGAATGGGAT
>JASLBT010000021.1 GCA_030146445.1 Segetibacter sp.
GGAACATTAAGCTACACCCTTCAAAAACTGTGAAGCCTTAAAAACATAACGGCATGAAACACCGGCTTATCCTTTGCCTGCTTGCAATACTTAGACTAACCGGCGCGGAAGTCCCGGCACAGCCACTTTTTGATAATAGCACTTCCGGCAGTGCAGGTCTACTAACAGCAAACACAACAACAGCACCGGCTGCTCAAAGATTAAATGCCGGTTCCTATGTCGCGCGAACACGTGATGGCTACTGGCAAAAACGGGTGATTAGCAACAATACCGAAAATGGTTGTACTATCGCGATCAGATCTAGGGGTGCTACAAGCGGGTGCACATTCAGAGGCAATGGCATCTACACCGACAAACATATCGAAGTTCACTTAAGTAAGATTAACCCCGATCCGCAGGCAACCATGACGATTAGTGTAGACAGGGAAACGGCCAAAGTATTCACCAGTAATTTCGATGACAGGCTTAAGCTGATGTCGTTTTGTGGCGGCGGAACAATCCTGGCAGGAAACTACAAAAGAGAAAAAACAGGCGTGCATGATCTGAGCTGGTATAAACTGTATACCGGAAAAATTGACCGGTATCCCATTACCATGCACCTGCATAAATCCGGTCACCGGTACAATGGTTATTACTACTATGACCTGCAGCAACGTCCTATTTATTTCTCTGGCGAAGACAGTTCAACCAAAGGCAAAATAAAGTTGACTGGTTTTGGTGAGGCGGAATTTACTGAAGACTTTGTGTTGACGATTGCCGGCAATCAGCTCCTGGGAGACTGGAAGAAAAAGGAGAACGCCAGGCCGTTAACGTTCGCTGCTGTAGAATCAAAGGGCGCGCGTGAGTTCAGCTACATATATACCAGCGGAGCTCTTCCGCTTCGTCCGAAACTCAGGATAAACGATGCACCAGGTGCCACTTACTACGCCGCTGCAATTTGGCCGGCGGGTGAAACTCCACAAGACCTGGTCCTCAAAAAGATCATTCGTAAATCGTGTGGCGTTACGAATACAGGAACAGAAGAAATTGGTGTGCTCTTCCTGCATAATAAAAAGGCATTTTTTGCCGCATACCTAAAAGAGAACCAGAACGTGAAAGACATTGAAATAAAGCAACTGCCTACGAACTATATAGTTGATGAAAGTAAAAACCTTATGGTGGCTCATGCAACGCCTAAAATCATCACGCTGGCCTTAAGCAGCTATTCATACAACGGTGGTGCCCATGGGAACTACGGCACCAGCTACACTTGTATCGACCTGGTTAATAATAAGGAACTCCGGTTGGCTGATGTGATCACTCAACAAGGGGCAAAAGCATTAAGCAGTTTATTAGAGAAAAGCTTTCGGCAACGTTACCATCTTCAGCCAGGGGAGTCATTGGTTGCCGGAGGCCTATTTGAAAACACCATCAAGCCAGGCCAGAATTTTTATGTTACACCTACCGGGCTTGCTTTCAATTATGTGCCGTATGAAATTGGTCCATATGCACTTGGTGAGGTGAACCTGTTTATTCCAATCAATGAGATAGAAAAATACCTGCAACCGGCTATCAGGCGTTTGCTTGAATAGCAGTTAGTGTTTTAACGCAAACTTTCATGCTTCTGTATCGTTGCCGCCTGACCGCACGCTAATGCTTCTGCCATCATATCCGAGGACCAAAACTTTATTGCAAAACTTAGATCTCGAAAGCAGTAGTTTTACAAAAACAATAGATGAACAGAGGCGAGGCAAAGTTACGTGTGGGTACCAGCGGAGTTGTCGTTCCAACATCAAAGCAGTTTTTCCCACCTGAATACCAGCAAACAAGCCGGCTCACTTATTACGCATCTTTTTTTGACACCCTTGAAGTTAACAGTACGTTTTATAAATTGCCAAGGACAGCTACGGTGCAGAAATGGACAGCCGAGGTGCCCGACAGTTTTAAGTTTACGATCAAACTTTGGCGGGATGTCACTCATGCTAAAAAAATGAACTACAGTTCAGAAACCCTCGATGCTTTTTTTGGTGCAGTAAACCATTTCGGCAACAATAAGGCTTGCCTGCTTGTACAGTTTCCTGCCAGCATCACGTTCGAATACTTTGCTGAAGTGGAACGCCTCTTGCGATTGTTAAAAGAAAAGGATGAGAAGTGCCAATGGCAGAGGGTGATAGAATTCAGGAGTGAAAGCTGGTACAATACCGAAACGCATGAATTGCTCGACAACTATGGTGCATCGCTCGTATTGCACGATATGCCGAAATCAAAAAACTTCCGGGTGAATGAGAATGCTTCGGTAGTGTATTACCGTTTTCACGGCCCAACAGGCAATTATCGTGAAAGTTACAGTACAGATTTCCTGCAGCAGCAATCGGAGCAGATCGGGCAATTTCTGGTGCAAGGAAAAGACGTTTATGTGTACTTCAACAACACCATGGGCGATGCATTTGATAACGCAATAGCCCTTAAGCAGATGGTAGAAAAGTAAGGGTCATCACCCGCCTGCGATTCTCCAGACGGGCCGAAATCCCACGGGCTTCAGTTTGTACGGAAGGGTGTTGTTGCGTGAAAAAGCGCTGCAAGATATTTGCTCCACTACACCGCTCAGCAGGGCAATTAGTGATTGTGATTATATGGCAATTGGTCGAGCCAGTTTTTACCAACGGTAACCTGCACTTTCAACGGAACGCTAAATTGCACCCTGTTCTCCATGATATCCACCAACTGTGGAACCAGGAATTTCAGCTCTTCATCCGCCGCGTTGAATACCAATTCATCATGAACCTGTAAAATCATTTGTGACTTGAGCTGGTTGTTGTTGATAAATTCATGTATGGCAACCATTGCCTCTTTGATGATGTCCGCGGCGAGGCCTTGTAATGGCGCGTTTACTGCTGTTCTTTCTGCTACTTTCCGGGTGGTGCCATTACGTGAGTCTATGCCTTCGATATACCGGATCCTGCCATAAGGTGTCTGTGTAAAACCCCTTTCGCGGGTTTCGTTAATTGATCTTTCCAGGTAAGCTTTTACCGATGAGAACTCTTCGAAATACGCGTTGATGATGTCGGCTGCTTCCTTTTGAGAAACCTTAATTCTTCTTGCAAGTCCCCATGGCGTTATCCCATAAGCAATACCAAAATTTATTCCTTTTGCTTTGCTGCGCATATCCTTTGTTACCGCATTTTCATCTACGTCGAACACTTTGCCGGCTGTCGTGGTGTGTATGTCTTTGCTGCTCCGGAAGGCGTCAAGCATTACTTCGTCGTTACTCAGTGCGGCCATCAAACGAAGTTCTACCTGGTTATAATCGATGCTGAGTATGCTGTAGCCGGGTGCTGAGGGAACGATTGCCTTTCTTACTTCCCGGCCCGCCTCACTCCTGATGGGCAGGTTTTGAAGATTTGGTTCGATGCAACTCAATCGCCCCGTTCCGGCTACAAGCTGTTGAAAAGTGGGATGGATCTTTCCCGTATCGCGGTCAACATATTTTGGCAATGAATAAACGTAAGTAGTAATGATCTTGTTGAGTTTCCGGTAATTCAGGAGATCGGCAATAAAAGGGTATTTGGGTGCAAGATCTGCAAGGAAAGGTTCTGCCGTAGATATCTGGCCGGTCTTTGTTTTTTTTAATTCAGCTATATCACACACCTTCTGTAATACCTCAGCGGTCTTCGAAGGTGACCCTATGTTGAATTTTGTACCAGCCATTTCATAGAGCTTATTCTCGAGTGCGCTTAGTTGTATAGTCAGTAGCTTATCAATCTCCGATAATGCCTGGACATCGAGGTTAATCCCATGCACTTCCATTGTGGCCAATACCGACTGAAGCGGTAGTTCGATATTAAATAGCAACCCCGACAACCCCATTGCATCAATGTTCTCCAGGATAGTTCTTCGTGCTTCAAATAAAGCCGGCAGGTAGCTGAAGCCGGCATAAGCAGCAGGCAGAGTGGCATCACCCAACTGGTATTTGTCTTTCATATAGAGCCACTCAATTTTTGCATCGGGTTCAAGCAGGTAAGCAGCCAGGGATAAGTCTATCCACCGGCTCTTTAGTTCATAATTTAATTGTTTAATCTTTCTCAACAAAGGCTTATTATACCAGCCCAGTTTATCGGCCGGGTTGTCATCTATAACCTTTATCAGTTTCACCCAGCTTTCGTCATCTGCAGGAGTGAATTTCAAAATCTGATCAGAACCTTCCTGGAACACCAGGAGCCCTGCGGGCCGTTCTAAAGAATAAGCAAGGGCAATTGATTTTTCCATCAAAAGTTTCCCTGCAAACGCATCTGGCGTAACCTCCACAACTGCCAGTGTAATGTCTTGTGCCTTTTCGTCGTCTGACTTTTCAATATCTACAAAATGCAGCTTTTCGAGTCGCTCTTTTATCTTCGAGAACTGCAGTTCGTCGAGCAGTGGCAATAGTTTGTCAGCATCCGGCTTTTGTACTTTCAGTGTTTCCGGATCGACATCAACTTCAAGATCCCCGGTCAAAAGTGCAAGCCGCTTATTTTCGATCAATTCCTCTTTATACGAGACGATCGCATCCTTTATTTTTTGCGATTTAATCGTGTCTGCCTTTTCCAGTAGTTCTTCGATTGAATGGTACTCAGCTAAAAGCGTCGCTGCAGTTTTGTCACCTATACCTTTTACGCCAATAATATTATCTACAGTATCTCCTCTTAAAGCGAGGTAATCTGCGATCTGCGCAGGTGCTACGCCGTATTTGCTTTTTACACCTTCAGCATCGAGCGTCTCCATTGTTGCGCCTTTATATGCTGGCCTGAAAAGAAAAACTTCTTTGTCAACAAGCTGTGCAAAGTCTTTGTCGGGACTTACGATAAAGACCGTATACCCTATAGCTTTACCCTTTTTTACCATAGACGCAATAATATCATCTGCCTCATGGCCTTCTTCTTTTAGAATGGGAATATGTAACGCATCCAGCAATTGTAATGCGTACGGAAAGGCGCTATAAATCTCCCCGGGCATTTTCTCGCGGTTGGCTTTGTAAATAGAAGATACTCCTTCTCTTTGAACTGGTCTTGAATCAAGTGCAGCAGCTACTGCGTCTGGCTTTTCCTCAGTTAAGACCTGGAATATGTAGTTGAAAAATACCAGGGCTGTGCGTGTGTCAATTCCGGTGGTTGTAGCAAACCGTTTTCCCATGGTGGCAAAATGTGCCCGGTATAGCAAGGGCATTATATCAAAGAGAAAAAGCTTTTGATTTTGCATAACAGTTTATTATTCGACTACGGAAAACAATCATCAGGCAATGCTGGTTCACCGGCGTTAGCGTTTTACCCGACCTTTATACTCTTTTAAATACCTCGTCACTGCCGCTTCTTTGGCCTTTGCTTCAAACATTATATCCAGGTCGTGGTTGTACCGGTTTACATGACTATACAAGTAGTCGGCATGCGCAGTGGCCACGGCAGCAGGGTCTTCAAATTTTTTCTTCGGACTTGAAAAATGTACAACCGGGATGATATCTTTTGGCCAGGTACTTACTGCCGCCACGAGTGCTTCTTTCTCCGTTAATCCACCGGTGCAAAAGCCATGATGAAAATAATCAAATACAACAGGGATCTTCACTTGATTGTGTAACCACAGCAAGTCTTGAACGCTGAACATATTTGCTTTATCGTCGTTCTCTACAGTCAGTCTTGTTCTTGTATTTTCAGGCAGTTTTATATAGTTCTCGGCAAATCTTGCAAGCGCCGAGGTCTTGTCTCCATAGGCACCACCAACGTGAATATTGATCTTGGCAAACGGTGTCTCCGGAAGACGGAGCAGGTCCATTATTTCTGCATGCTGCCTGAGTTCTTTCATGGTGTTGAGTACCACCTGGTCTGAGTTGGCGGCAAGTATATTGAACGGACCGGGATGAAAGGTTAGCCGCAGACCACTGTTTGCTACCTTTTCTCCACAGCGCGCCAGTATTTTGCTGATCTTCTCGTAGTCGGGTAAATCCACGATCTCATACTCGCTCATCCATGGGATCATGTCGGAGCTCATCCTGTACATCAAAATCTTGTTTTTGATGTTCCAGTCGATTACTTTTTCAAAGTCCGTGAAATTGGCCAGGGCAAGCGTTGAGGCGTAGGAGATGCCTTTCTCCAAAAAGATCCGTTTAATCATCGAGCGGTTGACCTTCACCTTGTCGGCAGCAAGTGTAAGGTTAATACAGGCATATCCAAAGCGCATAGCATAGCCGTTCTAAAAATCATACCCGTTAGCTGTTTATTTAGCGGCTTTCGGCATTGAACAATAAACGCCCGGGACCAGACATACCGTCTGTTAAAACATCAAATCGGCTACAATTATGTGTAGTCTGCCAAACGTCCTTACGCTCCTATGTATATGTTGTGAAATGGTGCGGCGGTACAATTATAAAAGGTAGTCGGGCCCCTTTACAACATTTGTCGGAAGGAGCAAACAGGTATGCAACACGGCAACACATTTCTTTATTCCCGAAGTCCGCTGTAATATTCATGAATAAGGGTATGAATCCACTCACTAATCCAGGGTGAATGTGTCTTCTGATGCTTTCTACAAACATCCGCATAATCAACCGTTCACAGAAAAATTGGAATTATCGAATGAATTTTATTAGCTTCAAAGGACGATTGCAATTATTTATAGTGCCATCCATATATCTCCAGAAAGCCATACATCTCTCCCCAGGGAAGACAGAAGAAATCTGATAGTCACTGAACGTATTATTGGTAACGGCATATAGCATTTTATTAGTTGAACCATTTGTTTTTATAACGCTACAGGGAGTTGCGCCATTTTCTGCCTGTAATAACGGCATTTGCGACCAAAGCACCTTACGCTGGGATCTTAACCGACATCAGTAAAACGTTTGTACGATACCGTTTACTCATAGTTTTTCCGGTGATGCCGGGATTAGTTTCACCGATGAATAGCAATGGATTGAATACAACTGCAACCCCGGTTATAGCGTCTATAACGAAAACTGCAACGTATGCATTAAAGTGGTGCTCAAGCCACATTTCAAACGCCGTTTTAGCCACCGTTTATCTCAAGGTTGAAAAAACCTTTAGACCCTTAAAAAACCTGTTTTTACTCTGAAAAACATCTGTCGTATGAAACGTAAACTTCTACTTGTCCTTCTTGTTTCTTTCATTTTTTTGGTGAACCTGGATGCACAGCCTTGGTCGGAGATGACGAAAGGTCATGCGCGATATTCCCCTGGCAACACCGCCCCTCCCGGGTGGGCGACTAAACTTTCAACAACGACAACTGATCCGCCGGTGATTACTTCCTTTGCACCCGGGGCCGCCCCCATTGGAACTTCCGTTACCATCAGTGGAGAAAACTTCAACAACGTCGCTGCGGAGAACGTGGTTTATTTCGGTGCAGTGCAGGCAACCGTTACCGGTGCTTCGGCTACCAGCTTAACGGTTACCGTACCGGCCGGCGCCACATATAAGCCCATCACCGTATTGAACCTCTCGAACGGTTTAAGCGGTTCTTCGGCGCAGCATTATATTACAACATTCAACAATCCTTTCACTACCGGAATACCCACCACTTTCTACCAGCCGGCAGTAGATCTCGTGACCCCATCGTATCGCTCCGTTGCTACGGGCGACCTCGACAATGATGGCAAACCTGAAGTGGTTACGCTTGGTAACGGAGCAGTAAGGGTGTTACGGAATATCTCTAACCCGGGTGCTCCTGCCATAGGACCAGGCTCATTCGAACCGCCGGTAGATTTTCCGGTAAGCACCAGCATTAATTCTGCCACCATTCTCCTCGTTGATCTCGATGGCGATGGCAAACTTGACATCGTGGTTCCAAACTTCGCAACGTCAACAGTTTCTGTGCTGCGGAATACATCAGTGCCGTCCAGTATCACCGCCGCATCATTTGCCCCGAAAGTCGAGTTCAGCACCGACCAATACGTGATCTCGGTAACAAGTGGCGACCTGGATGGTGACGGTAAGCCCGAGCTTGTTACGGTTAGTCCTCATTATGTGTCCGTCTTCCATAATCGTGCAATGCAGGGGGTGATCAATACATCTTCGTTTGCACCGAGGGTAAGTTTCCGGGGGCTGAACCCTAATGATGTCGGGTTCGCAACGGTAAGAATTACCGACATTGATGGCGACGGCAAACCCGACATCGTTGCTCATACGAATCGCATCTTCGTGTTCAGGAACACTGCTGCCAGGGGAGTTATCGACCCATCATCTTTTGCACCGCTGGTTGACCTCAACCTTACGGGAGTTAAGACGTTCGAAGTGGGCGATGTTGATGGTGATGGAAAAGTGGACCTTGCTGTAATCAGGGATCCTTACCTCGCCGCCGACGGTAACTCAGCCGGAAGGATAGCGATCGCACGGAATATTGCCACTCCCGGTGATATTACCGCGGCTTCTTTTGCCACGGGTGTTGATTTCGACACTCCATACGACGCCTGGGCCCTGGCGCTTGGAGATCTCGACGGCGACAGTAAACCTGATATGGCCGTGAGTACAACTTCAAGAATGGTTGTTCTCCGAAACACATCCACAGCCGGGACCATCAATAGCGGATCCTATTCACCTGCGATTGTTTTCCCGGGATCGTGGTCAAATATTGGTGTCGCCGACGTTGATGCGGACGGTATACCAGAGGTCTTTACATCAACATTTGCAACGAATAAACTTTCTGTATACAAAATCAGCAATGCATCAAACGCGGTTACTTTCAGAAGCAGGGTTTATTTACAAGGAAGTTATAATACCGCGATGGGGATGATGAATAATGTTTTGAACACCTCCAACATTCTTCGCGATGCAGCACGAAGTCAACCGTATAGCGGAGTATGGTTTAAGTACGCCGGCTCAGAACACGTTCCCCCTGAGTTTTACGACGCAAATAGGGATATTGTTGATTGGGTGATGGTCGAACTCCGGAGTGGTTCAACTCCCTCGATGGTGTTGGCTACAAGAGCAGCTTTTGTAAGGCGCGACGGTACCCTGGTTGATGTTGACGGCTCCAATGCAGCAATTACTTTCCAGGGACTCTCTCCGGGCATATACTATGTTTCTATACGCCACAGGAACCATTTAGGCATTCGATCCTCTACCCCTGTCGACTTCAGCTCCGGCGACGGCCACTACGACTTTACTACCCATTCCGATAAAGCTTTTCAAAGCCAGGACTACACGTCAACGGTACAGGTCGGAGCTGTTTGGGCTATGAGGGCGGGAAATGCAAATGGCAATCATAATGTAAAGTACAACGGGCCGCAAAACGACCAGGACCGGATATTGAACTTCAAACTTGGTGGATCACTTAGCCTGGTCCTAACGGGAGAGTATTCAATTGAAGACATCAATATGGATGGAACCATTAAGTCAAATGGTCCCGGAAATGATCAGAATTACCTGCTAAACATCGTTTTAGGAGGACTACTGAGCAGGATTTACATGGAACAACTGTAAACAGGATCTCAGCCGTTATCATTGCCGGGCGCGAAGTCTCTCGCATGGTAACGGCTGTTGATTCACTGGCAGTGTGTTCCCTGGGCCGACCTAAATTGAGCTGTGCTTCGCACGGCAAAGACACTTCCGCTAAGCTGCTCCGGCACGGTCGCATACTTTACAAGTACAATGCGCATTGCTCTGGTGACTACTTAGCTTTTGGTAGCCGGCCACATGGCATTTTTCAACATCGTTGCCCGCCCGCTGCGCAGTCGGACGGGTGTCACTCCCTTGTACCGCATCGCTCCCCTGAGCTGATGTTCTCAACCGTCGAACGTAGCTAGCGATTCAATACCTCAATACCCGTCTTCAACTTATCAACCAATCAACTGATCAACTTTCTTCCTTACTTCACTACCAAACACCCCTCTTCAACTTATCGACCAATCAACTGATCAATTTTCTTCCTTACTTCACTACCAAATACCCGTCTTCAACTTATCAACCAATCAACTTATCAACTTTCTTCCTTACTTCACTACCACACACCCCTCTTCAACTTATCAACTAATCAACTGATCAACTTTCTTCCTTACCCAATACCTCAATACCCAATACCAAAACCCCCTTTGCTTAAATATTCACTAATCCCTCGAATCTGTAATTGCAATCTGAATAATTTGATAACTTCAGGCGAACAAGAATAATTACTTTGATGAATACGTCTGGATTGCTGACATTCTTACTAATAATAGCCAACGTTGTATTTTCGTACCGGGGTTTCAAGGACACCTCTTTTTTTTCGAAGTACCGCTTCGAAGTGGAACAGGTAAGGGTTTATAAAGACTACAAACGGCTCTTTACGTCCGGCTTTTTGCACGTCGGCTGGATGCACCTGATCTTCAACATGATTGCCTTATACTTCTTCAGTCTTTCCCTGGAGGCTTACCTGGGGACGGGAGAGTTGTTCCTTTTGTATACTGCAGGCCTGGTTGGTGGCAACCTGTTAAGTCTTTTAATTCATAAAAACGACAGTTCTTATGGGTCAGTTGGCGCCTCCGGTGCTGTCTTCAGCATTATGTTCAGTTCCATCGCGTTATTCCCGGGTATGAAAATGGGCTTGTTTTTTCTTCCGATTTCACTTCCCGGCTGGCTGTTTGGCTTAGCCTTCATCCTGCTGTCAATTTACGGCATCCGGTCGCGATCGAATAACATAGGTCACGATGCTCACCTGGGTGGTGCGTTAGCGGGCATGTTGCTGGCGATACTCTTACATCCGTCGGCTTTAAGTAATAACCTGCCAACCATACTTATCTTAACGGTTCCGGCACTCGTTTTCCTGTACATCATTATAAAACGACCGGGTTTACTGCTCGTAGATAATCTCTATTTCCGCAAGCGCCGGCAGCTAACGGTAGAAGACAAGTACAATCTCAGCAAACGAACCAAGCAGGAGGAGTTGGACCAGGTGCTGGAAAAGATCCATAGAAAAGGGATGAACAGCTTAAGTAAAAAAGAAAGACAACTTTTGCAGGAGTTTTCCAGGTAAGGTTGGTGATGTGCGTATCGTAGTCGGATTGTGTTAACACGGTTGCGTGTACTTACCGGGTACGGTAGTAGTGCTTGAAGGATCGCCCCCAACGTCGCTGCAGGAATGATCTGGAGCCATGGCAAGCTTTTGGGTTCATATGCAGGGGGATAGGAGTGGATACCGGCAGAGGGTTTGATCGACGGCTGGTCGCGAGGGTAGCAACGTCGGCAAGGAGGACTAGTCGGACCGGAGAGGCGCTATCAACGTTTAAAAAGAACCCCAGCCTGATTGCCTGACACCCTGATGACTCCGTCGTTTACCTGCAGAAAGGCTCATTGGAGATGGCCGTTTTGCAGGTTGTTGTTCCGGTTGCATATTTATTCTGGTTGCTTTATCGAAGATTTACGCACCACTAATGTGCCTTCTAGCTTGAACTGTTGTATTTCGGCGTTTTTGCCGATGCTTTCCAAAAGTATTTTCGTGGCGAGCTCCCCCATTTCCCTGAGGGGTTGCCTGATGTGCGTAAGTGGGGCGTAGAAAAGTTCCGAAGCATCGGACTCATCAAAAGATACGATCGCCACGTCCTCAGGTACGCGAACAGGGGACGTATTCAGGTATTTAAGTCCGAAAGAAGAGATGGTATTCGATGCAAATAGTATCGCGTCAACAGGTTCAGGCAAATGTAACAAGTCATCCAGGGCAAGCTGAACGTCCTCCTTCGTGGTATAAATGCCTACGCTTTTGATCCACTCTTCTTTTACCCCGATACCTTTACCGGTCAGCGCAGAAATGTATC
>JASLBT010000102.1 GCA_030146445.1 Segetibacter sp.
AAAAACTGAAGAGAAGATGTTGGTAGCCGGCATTTAAACCCTGCCGGTGCTTTGGTTGCGACGCTCCGTTCGACCACCGATGGCTTTTGAGCTACCCCCTGTTGGCGTGGAGCATATCGCCGGGAGTTGTTTTCGTTTGAACTGGAAGCTATATTCGACATTTCAGTGTAGACGAGCGTCAGCACTTCCTGTAGCGTTTTTAGAGAAATGATTG
The DNA here is from genome assembly GCA_030146445.1 of Segetibacter sp. GTDB lineage: Bacteria > Bacteroidota > Bacteroidia > Chitinophagales > Chitinophagaceae > Segetibacter. The sequence continues at coordinate 215 of JASLBT010000102.1, forward strand.
AGGAATAAATATCAATTGCAATCCATATTATAGCTGTATGGTTTGCTCGAAGCACTTGTAAGGATGTGGTGGAAAAAGCTGAACGGAGTTAATGTACCTGAAGTGAGTGACACAACAGGAGATCAATAAAGGACAAATGCTGGCTACCAAAAAAATCATATCATGTTTCGAAACTACCTGCTGATTGCAATACGACTGTTGGTAAAACAAAAAATGTATTCTGCAATTAAGATCGGCGGCTTTGCGTTAAGCATTGCTGCCTGTTTGCTGATCAGCTTGTTCATTAAAAATGAATTGAGCTACGACCGCCATATTAAAAATAGCGACCGCGTGTTCAGGCTTGTTGGTGAAATCAAACGACAGGGAGTCGCCAACAAAGGTGTAAGCTTCCAGGCACCTATGGCAAAGGTGCTGTTGAGCGACTTTCCGGATGTTGAAAAGTCCGGCCGCATTATGCCAAACACCTTATTCGGCGGAGCCGGAAGCAACCAGTTAAAAAAAGAAGGTTTCAACGAGAACACCTTCGAGGCAGGGTTTTGCTTTGCCGACCAGTCAATCGTTGACATACTTGACATCCCCATCGTACGCGGCGATAAGGAGCATGCACTTACCGAGCCGCATAGTATGGTGATTTCGAAAAGTATTGCCGACAAATATTACCCCAACGAAGACCCGGTGGGTAAAATTGTTTACCTGAATAATAAGATGAAAACGCCGATAAAGATCAGCGCAGTAATGGCCGACTTTCCCGAAGCATCGCACCTGCAGTACAGGTTTCTGCTTTCCCTTGCCGGGGTGTCGTTCTGGACGGGCGAACAGGATACGTGGCAGGCGAGTAATTACGGCGTTTACCTGCAGTTAAGGCCGGGAGTTGATGTTAAGAAACTTGAGCAGAAGATAACAGCCACGGTACTTGACAAGTATGTGGTGCCCAGCATGAAGGAAGCGGGAAGCACGGATATACAAAACGTGCTGTCTTCCGCGCAACTGTTGTTGCAACCGGTCACGGACATACACCTGAAGTCGTACGACATTCGCGAAACCTTTAATAAGCATGGCGACATGCGGTTCGTTTTGCTATTTGGTTCAATTGCCTGTTTCATCCTGGTTATCGCATGCATCAATTTCGTAAACCTGTCGACTGCAAAATCGGCTAACCGTGCTAAAGAGGTGGGTCTGCGAAAAGTGGTTGGTTCGGTGCGCAGCAGCCTTATCCAACAGTTCCTCACCGAGTCGTTTGTATTCAGCTTGTTGTCGCTTGCTTCAGGCATTTTGTTAGCCTGGCTATTGTTGCCGTACTTCAACGAGCTTGCTGCAAAGTCGTTAACCATACCCTGGAATGAATGGTGGTTTATACCGGCTATGATTGCCGCAGCCATTGTAATCGGGTTTATCGCCGGGCTATATCCTTCCTTTTATTTGTCGGCATTTAAGCCGATCGACGTATTGAAAGGGCAGGTAAGTCGTGGCAGCAAAAGTTCGGTATTAAGAAACGGGCTGGTTGTCTTCCAGTTTACCACATCGATCATTCTCATCATCGGCACGTTCGTGATCTACCACCAGATGCAATATATCCTGAATAAGAAACTTGGTTTCGATAAGGAGCAGGTGTTGATGGTGGAAGGGGCAAACACCCTTGGTAAAGAGGTACAACAATTTAAAGCGGAACTGCTGAAGCTCTCGCAGGTAAAAAGCGTTAGCGTCAGCGACTACCTGCCGGTAGAAGGTACCAAGCGAAATGGTAATGGTTTTTGGAAGGAGGGCAAGGTAACGACGGAAAGCGCCGTAAACGGGCAGTTTTGGGTGGTAGATGAAGACTACTTTAAAACAATGGGTATTAAACTGGTTGCTGGTAGAAATTTTTCGCCGCAAATGGCCTCTGACTCACAGGCTGTGGTGATCAATCAAATGCTTGCAAATAAGCTGAATCTTAAAGCGCCGGTTGGCAGCAAGATAACAAATGGAGGCGCCGTATACAACATCATCGGCGTTGTCGAAGACTTCCATTTTCAGTCGTTCCGAAGCAATATAGAAGCACTTTGCATGCAGCTTGGCAGCAGTCCTTCGGTGATATCCATTAAAATGAACCCGGGAAATATCAGCACCGTTGTAGCGTCCGTTTCAGCGCTCTGGCAGCAGTTCCGGCCTGGTCAACCGATCCGCTATAGCTTTCTCGACGAAAGTTTTGCGGCTATGTATGCCGATGTGGAGCGGATGGGACGCATTTTCACGAGCTTCACCTTACTCGCAATCATCATAGCCTGCCTTGGCCTGTTTGCACTATCCGCATTTATGGCAGAACAGCGACGGAAGGAGATCAGCATACACAAAATTTTGGGTGCCTCTGTTGGACAGGTGAGCACATTGCTTTCAAAAGATTTTTTAAAGCTTGTTGTTATCGCCTTTGTAATTGCATCGCCAATAGCGTGGTGGGCGATGAGCAAATGGCTGCAGGATTTTGTGTACCGGGTCAACATCAGTTGGTGGATATTTCTGATGGCCGGAATTGTTGCGGTAATGATTGCCTTGCTGTCGGTAAGTTTCCAGGCGCTAAGGGCGGCGGTCGCTAACCCGGTAAAGAGTTTGAGAACAGAGTAGATATCGATGGCTATAGCTTTTCTCAACAATGGCACACGGATGACACAGATTGAATGGATGAGATAGATGTTGTAAAAGACAGGGCTGAGCGTGTATTGATTATGCAAACAATATAGCGTAAAACGGATGGGCATAGATAATGTGAACAATAGCGCCCGGAGTGACAGGCAATGAAACGATAATGTTTGTTTTGTAATTAAGAAAGATGATCTTGATGATATTGAGGCC
>JASLBT010000142.1 GCA_030146445.1 Segetibacter sp.
GTGTGATGTGATACGTTCGCCGGGTTTCATCGGAGCTATGCAATACCATTGTTGAAGACCTGACGATTCACACTAAGGAATCGCAATTTGCTGTACAACTATTAGAAGTATTGGTTGAACTCACCGCACTGACCTGGAAACGCTACATTCAGCACTCATCATTTTGGACTCTTTTATAGCCTTAAACGATTGTAACCTCAATCCCCATCCCCTCGAGGTGATTGACATAATGGTCGGGGATGCCCTTATCGGTAATGACCTGGTTCACTTCTTCGATTCCGCAAATACGTCCGAAACCCCGTTTGCCAAATTTTGTTGAGTCGGACAGTACGATCACTTTTTGAGAGGCCTTAATCATCTGGCGGTTCAGGTGGGCTTCAACTACGCTCGTAGTGGTTAATCCGTATTCGATGTCTATGCCGTCTACACCAAGGAACAACTTGCTGCAAAAAAAATCTGTGAGCATGTGTTGCGCATAGCTGCCCGTGATGGACGACGAGGTTCGCCGAATAATTCCACCGAGCTGGATGATCTCCACATTGTCGTGATGCAATAATTCAAGCGCTACGTTTAGCGCGGAGGTTATTACGGTGAGTCCCTTTTCAGGTTGGATACTTTTTGCAAGGGCAAGCACGGTGGTACCCGATGCAATAATTATTGAGTCGTTGGCCTCTATCGTTTGGGCAGCAGCACCGCCGATTTTCGTCTTTTCCGATGATTGCAGCTTTTCCTTTTCGTTGACCGGCTTATCAACGGTATACGGATTATTCATACTCGCCCCGCCATGGGTACGAAAAAGAAGCTTTTTATCCTCAAGTAATTTCAGGTCCTTTCGTATAGTTACAGAAGAAACATTCAGCTCCCTGCAAAGGTCCAGCACCTGGGTGTATCCTTCTTTCTGGAGCTTACTTAGAATAAACTGGTGACGTTCAGTAATATTGATCATGGCCTGCGAATACGATAAAAATAGGTAAATATTTGAGATCGCCGTGAAAAACCAGTTGAAATAAAAACTATGTTCAGAAACTTTTATTTGCTTTCACTTTGTAGCGTCTGAAATTATGCATACTTTTAAATGCATTTAAAAAGGTGCAAAACGAAACAACTTGAAAGTAATGTTTACAGCAGCTGTTTTAGACAGGAAGAAATTTATTCGCAACATAACTGAAACTGATCGATGGGATATCGTGGTAATTGGTGGTGGAGCCACAGGGTTGGGAATTGCTGTGGATAGTGCAAGCCGCGGATATTCAACACTGCTGCTCGAACAGTCCGATTTTGCAAAGGGCACATCAAGCAGGAGTACCAAACTGGTACATGGCGGTGTCAGGTACCTGGCACAGGGCGATATAAAAATGGTATATGGTGCTTTACAGGAGAGGGGGCTATTACTCAAAAATGCCCCACACCTGGTAAAACGCCAGCCATTTGTCATCCCTTGCTACAGCTGGTTTGCGAAGATGAAATACCTGGCCGGTTTAAAGATGTACGACTGGCTTTCCGGTCGTTTTAGTTTTGGCAAATCCCGTTTTCTCAATAAAAAAGAGATCCTCGAGCAACTTCCAGGTATCAATCCGAAGCACCTTTCCGGCGGAATTGAATACTACGATGGCCAGTTCGACGACGCCCGCCTCGCGGTTAACCTGGCGCAAACGGCTGCAGAAAAGGGTGGCGTGCTTTTAAATTATTTTAAGGTCACCGGTCTACTGAAGGAAAAGGAGAAAGTGAGCGGTTTACGGGCGATGGATGTTGAAACAAAGAGAGAGTACACGATCTATAGCAAGGTGGTGATAAATGCGACAGGCGTTTTCGTGGATGATGTATTGCAAATGGATACCCCGGGCAGCAGGCCAATTGTTCGACCCAGCCAGGGCGTGCACGTTGTGGTCGACAAGTCGTTTTTAAATGGCAAAAGTGCGATGATGATCCCTGAAACTGCCGACGGCCGTGTGTTGTTTGCGGTGCCCTGGCACAACCACCTTTTGTTGGGGACCACAGATACACCACTCGATCGACATTCAATGGAGCCGGTTGCCTTGGATAAAGAAGTCAACTTTATTTTAAGCACGGTAAAGCAATACATGACGGCGCCACCTACCGACAAAGATGTGCTGAGTGTATTCGCTGGTCTCAGGCCGCTGGCGGCGCCAGACAAAGACACGAATAGCACCAAAGAAATTTCCCGTGATCATAAATTAATGGTGAGTGACTCAGGGTTGATTACCATCACAGGTGGTAAATGGACCACTTACCGGAAGATGGGCGAAGAAACGGTAGATAAAGCGGTTGCGGTTGGCTCTTTACCCGAGGTGGAATGCCGGACAAAAAATATCAGCATACACGGTTGCGCCGAAACCGACGCGGAAAATGCCGCTTCATATTATGGTTCCGATTATAAGGAAATTCAGCAAATGATTAAAGAATCGCCAGTCCTCGGTAAACGGCTGGTTGATGAACTGACGCATACCGAGGCCGAGGTAGTATGGGCAACGAGAAACGAAATGGCGCGGACAGTGGAGGATGTGCTTGCCAGGCGACTACGGTTACTGTTCTTAGACGCGAAGGCGGCAATACAGGCCGCTCCAAGGGTGGCCGAACTGATGTCGATGGAGCTTGGCTATGACGAGGCCTGGGAAAAGCACCAGGTACAGGAATTCAGACTTTTAGCAGGAAATTATATCCTGGCACCAACCACGAAAATAAACAATGAGAAAATAGCAGCGTTCACCGAACAGGTTGTTTAAAACAATACTTTTAACCCATCACTAACGATACCCAAAACCCTAATGAGCCTGCCTGAATACATTTTATCCTTCGACCAGGGTACCACAAGTTCCCGTGCTATAATTTTTAATAAATCCGGTGAAATCGTTTCTGTCGCGCAAAGAGAGTTTACCCAGTTTTACCCGCAACCAGGTTGGGTAGAACACGATGCTAATGAGATATGGTCGTCTCAGATAACCGTTGCCACGGAAGCGGTGCTTAAAGCACAAACCACTCCCGCTAACATAGCCGCAATCGGGATCACCAACCAACGGGAGACAACAGTGGTTTGGGATAAGGAAACGGGTAAACCCGTTTATCATGCCATTGTTTGGCAGGACAGGAGAACTTCCGCTTACTGCAACAGCCTGAAAGAACAGGGCTATGACAAAACGATCCAGCAAAAAACCGGTCTTATTATCGATGCCTACTTTTCGGCAACAAAAGTTAAATGGATCTTAGATGAGGTGCCTGGTGCAAGAGAACGCGCCACTCAGGGTAAACTTGCGTTCGGTACCGTTGACTCTTGGCTGATCTGGAACTTAACCGCTGGAAAGGTTCACGCCACCGATGTTACCAATGCGTCGCGAACGATGATCTATAACATTCATACACTCGCCTGGGACGAGGAGTTGCTCCAACTGTTTGATATACCCAGGGAGATGCTTCCCACGGTATGTTCATCAAGCGAAGTTATCGGGGAAACCGCCGGACAGATTCTCGCGGCTAAAATTCCTATAGCCGGTATTGCGGGTGATCAGCAGGCCGCCTTGTTCGGGCAAATGTGCACCAAACCGGGTATGGTAAAGAACACTTACGGGACGGGTTGTTTTATGCTGATGAATATCGGAAACAAGCCAACGCTTTCCAACAATAAATTAATTACCACTATTGCCTGGAAGATTGGTGACGAGGTTCAATATGCACTGGAAGGAAGTATTTTCATCGGCGGCGCAGTTGTTCAGTGGCTTCGTGATGGGCTCGGAATAATTTCGTCGTCGGCCCAAGTGGAAGATCTGGCGCAAAAGGTCAAAGATAATGGTGGCGTTTACCTGGTGCCGGCGTTCGCTGGGCTTGGAGCACCTTACTGGAACCAGGAAGCCCGGGGAACGATGGTTGGGATAACCCGCGGAACAACATCTGCCCATATCGCGCGGGCTGCTCTTGAAAGCATCGCTTTTCAAACCATGGAAGTTCTGCAAGCGATGGAAGCAGATTCAGGCGCAGCAATACAAGAGCTGCGCGTTGATGGCGGAGCAACCGTCAATAACCTTCTCATGCAAATCCAGGCCAATGTGCTACAGGCCAAAGTCGTTCGGCCCGAAATAACCGAGACCACAGCAATGGGTGCAGCTTACCTGGCTGGCCTGGCCGTTGGTTATTGGAACAACGTGGACGAGATACAAGAACAATGGCAGATCAACAGGACTTTCGAGCCTGCAAATGCCGGCGATCAAACCCAACTGATGAATGGCTGGAAAAGAGCCGTTAAGGCTTGTGAGGCATGGGCGCATCTTCAGGATTCCGGAGATCTTTAAGAGTTCATATTAACTTAACAACCAAAGCGCATAATCATTATCCTTATGAATGAATTTACGGCCGAATTAATCGGGACGATGTTGTTGATAATATTGGGAAACGGTGTTGTTGCTAATGTGGTTTTAAAAGGAACAAAAGGTTACAATGGTGGCTGGATGGTGATTACAACAGGTTGGGCACTGGCGGTGTATGTGGGCGTGGTGATTGCCAGTCCTTATAGTGGCGCGCACCTAAACCCGGCAGTTACCTTCGCACTGGCGATCGTGGGTAAGTTTGCCTGGAATAAAGTTGCAATGTTTATTCTCGCACAGTTGATTGGATCTATTATCGGGGCCGTAATTGTATGGATCGTATACCGGGATCACTTCAAT
>JASLBT010000188.1 GCA_030146445.1 Segetibacter sp.
TCCGCGTTGATCAAAGATATGCCGTACAAGGGAGTGACACAACGATGTTGCCCAATGGCAAAATGCCGGTAACCAAAAAAATTACCTGAATTGGATGGCTTTAACAGGTTGGATACTGCGCACAATTAAGGTCGGTATGATCAGGGCAATGAAACAAACTACCGTGGTTCCGACGCATATCGCCACCACTTGCCACCAGATGATTTGTACGGGAGCCTGGGATACATAATACGCTGACTCGTCGAGCCGGATAAAGCCGGTATACTGCTGCAGGAGGCAAAGGCCAACGCCAACGATGAGCCCCACCCCAACCCCGAATATGGTAATGAAGGAAGCGTGATATAAAAAAATCTTTTGGATGAGCCAGTTGCGACCCCCAACTGCTTTTAAGATACCCACCATACGCGTTCGCTCAAGCACTAGAATGAGCAGGCAGGTGACCAGGTTGATGATAGCAACCAGCGACATTACGACGAAGATGACATTGCGGTTGACGTCCTGAATGTTTAACCAGTCGAATATGTTCGGGTAGATTTCTTTTACCGAACGGCTGATCCATTCGGCGGGAAGCAAATCGTACATGATTGTGTTAACGGTATCCATCTGGTGATAGTCGTTGATGAAGATCTCGTAACCACCAATCTGCGATTGTTTCCAGTTATTTAATCGCTGTACGAGGCGCAGGTCGCCAATGACGAAAAGCTTGTCGTACTCTTCAATCCCGGTTCGGTAGATACCAGATACGCGTAAACGCCTGAAGTTGCTTTTACCCGCTACAGCATCAATAAAGTGGATGTTGACGGTATCGTTCAACTTTACCTGCAATTGCTCAGCAACAGGTTGCGACAACACAATTTCGCGGCTATACAATGAGTCGGTGTAGTGAAGCCATCTGCCTTGCTTTAGAAAAGACTGCAGGTGACGAAAGTCGTAATCCTGTTCCACCCCCTTAAAAAGCACCCCTTCAATATTGCTGCCTTTTTGGATAACAGCACTTTTCGTAGCAAATGACTGAATGGTGCCAACTTCGGGCATTTGATGCAGGATGGATAATACATCCGCGTTTTTTTCCAGCGGGGTTTCTTCCGCGACCAGCGATTTATTGGGCTCGAACTGCTGCACCCTGATGTGCCCCCAAAAGCTAAAAACCTTTTCGCTTACCGTTTTTTGGAAGCCATTAACAAATGCAAGCGTAATGATCATGGCCGCAACACTTACTACCGTTGCGGCGGTCGCCAGGCGTATGATAAACCTTGAAAATGATTGAGATGGGTTAAAGGCAATACGTTTAGCAATAGCAACAGCAATATCCAATCGGCATGGTTTTAGTTTGACCAAAACTACACTTACACCTCCAATACAACAAAAGCATTTACCATTGCCATGATTGTTGTAGGTTTAAATTTCAATAAACAAGGATGAGCCGAATTTTCAGTTGTTTGCTGGCGTTGATGACATGCTTTGCTGCGCAATCACAGGTAAATGCAGACGTTATTTACATGCCTAATATTAAAGGTGTAAAGCTTTTCCAGGTGAATAACCAGACGAGTTATGCTATTACCAATGTAAATTCCGCAGAGACGCTGGAGTTGCACTTCGACGACCTGGATGCACGGGTGAAGAGCTTTTATTATACGTTCGAGTTGTGCAATTCGGATTGGCGCCCTGCAAACCTGAGCACGTTTGATTACCTGAAGGGTTTTTCGCAGGTTCGAATGAACCAGTACCGGGTTTCCAGTCTTGCTTTTACGCGATATATCCATTACCAGGCAATCCTTCCCGACCGTAATTCTATCCCTACAAAAAGTGGTAACTACTTATTGAAAGTATTTCTTGACGGCGACGTAAATAAGCTCGCTTTTACAAGAAGAATACTCGTTGTGGACCAGAAGGCCGACATTGCCGCGCAGGTGCTCCAGCCTTTTAACAGCCAGCTTTTCAGGACACACCAGAAAGTTCAGTTTTCGGTGAGCAAGGCCCAGTTAAACTCGCTCAATCCAAACCAGGAAATCAAGGTTGTTATATTACAAAATAATCGTTGGGATAACGCCGTACTAAACCTGAGGCCAACGTTTATACGGCAGAACATGCTTGAATTTAATGCCGAAAACGACGCTGTTTTCCCCGCGGGAAAAGAGTTTCGTTGGGCGGATTTAAGAAGCTTTCGATTGAAAGGCGAGCGAGTCGCAAAGTTGGTCACCCATGATCGCTCATTAGATATTTTCTTGCAGCCCGATCCTGAACGGAGCCAGCAACGCTACGTAAACTTCAGGGATTATAACGGTTACTATATTGTAGAAAATACTGACAACGGAAATCCCTGGTGGCAGGGCGACTACGCCAGCGTTCATTTTACCTTTGTACCGACCGATAATACTCCTTATCCCAACAAAAATGTTTATTTAGTGGGTGAGTTAAACAGTTTTAACACTGATGACACGTCGGCAATGAAATACAATGCTGAGCTCGGTTATTATGAAAAAACGTTGATGTTAAAGCAAGGTTTTTACAGCTATACTTATGTTACCCGCGACATACGAAACAGAAATGCGATTGCGATGACGGAACAAACCGATGGCAATTTCAACGAGACGGAGAATGATTATACCATCCTGGTATACTACCGTCCTTTGGCTGGAAGACATGATGAGTTGATCGGAATCACCACCGTAAATTCACTGAACAGCCGGCGGATAGGATTTTAACAATATGCCATCAATTACGGTTCATCGTTTGCATACCTCTTGAAATCTCCGTCACTCAATTAAACAGGTTCATGTAGTGAAAATTCTATTCACCATTTTCGGTTGTTTATTCGCTGTTGCTGTTTGGTCGCAAAAGATCGACAGCATTTATTTCAACCTTTATACCGACAGCCTTAAGAAAGGGGTTTATAACTACATTAACGTCGATGGAAAACTTTCTACCGGAAGTTTTCTGCCGCTGATGACTGATGAACTCTCGTTTTCCAGTTCGGCGGGTAAGTGGGAGGGCAACTCGATTGTTATCGACTCTTCCTACACCAAAGACTCCGTTGTGATTACCGTTGCACTGAAGAGCAATCCGCAGGTAACAAAATCAGTGACCATCTTTATCAAGCGGCGTGAAAGCACTGAAGCCCTTCGAACCGAACAGGAAATTCTCGACGACCTAAAACGGGGAAAAAAGAAGAATTTATCCATCTAAACAAAGTGCTTTACCTATAGGCGATAAGCGCACCACTTGTAAGCTCCGCGTTTTCCCGGCTCCTGTTTCGATATACCACTAAGTTCAAGGACAAACGTGTCTGTCAATTTTCAAAAGATTGAGACGCCTGCAATGGATTAAAGGTGAAAAGGTGATTGCCGTGAAGGCTGCACATGGGCGATGAGGTAGGGGCAAAAAAAATGGCAAGTTACTTACATCGCACCGCTACAACCATCTACCCTTGCTGCATTCCTGCCCTGGGGGATTCAATAGGAGCTGGTCGTATAAGACTTGCCGGTGCGAAAATAGTGGAATAGCCTCAAACAAAAAAAAGAAGCAGGCTTTTATTTTTATGTTACTACCACTGGTGGCTATTATAAATTTCTGCCGCAACGACTACATAGGCAGATGCCGCTAAGTGCATCTTCTGATCTACAGCCCGGTATGCCATGGCGCAATCTTGTTGCTGCGGCAGCCCTGTTTTTGATGCAAGAAAACTTGCATCCACACCAAAGCTTTTGACTTACTTCCGGCGCCGACGCGGGAACGAGATCTGCAGTAAACGACATTCTCCTTTGAACAATCAGACTGTTAAAAAGCAAATGGAAGTTAAAGCCCGTTGCAGTCTGAGATAAAAAAAAGCCGCTTGATTACGCGGCCTGTTATTAAAACGTAGCAAGGTACTTTTTAACTTTTTCATGAACATGTTCACTTAACGGAACCACCGGTAAGCGGAAATGATTTTGTATAAGGCCGAACTCGGTAAGAAAGGCCTTGATGCCTGCCGGGTTGT
>JASLBT010000230.1 GCA_030146445.1 Segetibacter sp.
ATCCTCCAAAAAAGTTTTTCAGGTTGGGCGTTGGTTTAACCGTACGCCTTAAATATGCCTACATTGTAAAGTGCACGGGTTTTGAAAAAGATGCAGCCGGCAACATAACCGAAATACACTGCGACTATATTCCCGAAAGTAAAAGCGGCAGCGACACCAGCGGCATCAATGTAAAGGGCACCATTCATTGGGTTTCAGTAAAAGACGCTTACACAGCTGAAGTAAGATTGTACGACCGTTTGTTCAGGGTTGAAGATCCGAATAAGGAGGAAGGTGATTTTAAATCTTACCTTAATCCTGGTAGTCTTACTGTGCTACCGGCCATTTATATCGAGCCCTCACTTCTCGAAGCAAAGTTTGACGAACGTTACCAGTTCCTGCGAAAAGGATACTTCTGTCTCGACCAGGATAGCTGGAGCGACAAAATTGTATTTAACCGCACCGTGTCTCTTAAAGACTCGTGGGCGAAAGAAGCCAAAAAGGGTTAGGTTAGCCCCGGGCCCACACTGCATTATGGACCTGTTAAAAGAATTCAACAAGGAGATCAGCACCAAGTCAGCAGGCCGATGCGGTAAGCCCTTTTATTTAGTTGCCGTAAGCGGTGGGATAGACAGTGTGGTGCTTTGCGATTTATTTCAGCGATCAGGTACTGACTACGCTATTGCGCATTGCAATTTTCAACTTCGGGGGGCGGAAAGTGAAAGAGATGAGTCGTTTGTGAGGGCGCTTGCGGCTAAGTACGGCCGACAGATTTATGTACAACAGTTCGATACTGAAACGTATGCATCAGAACACCGGATCTCTAAACAGGTTGCCGCCCGTGACCTTCGTTATGCATGGTTCAGGAATTTATTAAAAGCTCAAACTCTGCCGGGCTTTGTCGTAACAGCCCACCATGCCGATGATAACATCGAAACGGTGGTGATGAACTTCTTCAGGGGAACAGGCCTTAAGGGCCTCGCCGGAATGGATCGGCACTTTCAGGAGGTCTATCGGCCAATGCTTGGTTTTCGCAAAAAGGATATACTTGCGTACGCACATTTTCATGCGCTCGACTTTGTTGAAGACTCCTCGAATGCTTCCAGCAACTATACGCGTAATTATTTTAGAAATGATTTATTACCCGCTGTTCAGGCCGTTTTTCCGGAAGCTGAAGAAAACATTCTCAGGAATATCCAGCGACTGAATGAAGCGCAAATGGTGTATGATGACGCCATCGCTTTGAAACTGAAGAAGCTTGTAGAGGTAAGGGGAAACGAGGACCATATACCTATTCTTAAGTTAAAGCAATTTCAACCCCTGCGAACGATCATTTGGGAGATCATCAAAACAAAAGGATTTTCCGCCGCGCAAACGGATGAGGTAGTACGGCTTTTGGATGCTGACAATGGCAGTTATATTGAGTCCACTGATTACCGTGTTTTAAAGAACCGGAAATGGTTGATCATTGCGCCCAAAGCGGTCCACGACCCTGGAGCGATTTTGCTAGTGGGGGACTCAGACGTGGAGGTGCATTTTGAAGGGGGAAAGCTTTCCATTGAACCCTTTGCGGTCAGTGTTTCTTTTTCAATCCCCTCATCTCCGAAGGTTGCCTGTGTAGATGCAAAGGACCTTCAATTCCCTTTGATGCTCAGGCGCTGGAAAACGGGAGACTATTTCTATCCATTGGGTATGAACAAGAAAAAAAAACTCAGCCGTTTTTTCATCGATCAGAAACTTTCCAAAATACAAAAGGAAAATGCCTGGGTACTCGAAAGCAACAAAAAGATTGTTTGGGTTCTTGGTTACAGGATAGATGATCGCTTCAAATTTACTAAAGCAACCTCTCATGGCATCAGGTTCTCACTGGAGGACTCCTGATCCATTTGCCATTGTTGTAGCAAACTGGTAATTAATTAAAGTAGTTCATTACCTGTACGTAAAAACTAGTAAGAGGATTGTATGTTGTCAGGGCGAAGCAAGCTACTATATAAATACCCACACCTGCTACGGCACCGGAGATGTGTGCGGAATGATTGATGTTTCCCCCGCCGCGTTTTGCAATGTAAGCTGAAACGATTAAGAATAGCGGACCGAAGATAAACCCGGGAATAGAAAAGGGGATAAACAGAATACCCATGCCCGTTGCCGGTGAAAGCATTATGCCTGCAAATACGACCGCTGAAACTGCTCCGGAAGCTCCCAGGCTTCTGTAATAATGATTGTGCTTATGCTCGAGATAAGTTGGCAACAGGCAAAGGAATTGCGATATCACGTATAGGGCAACATAGACGATCGGCCCAAGGCTTCCAAAGATCGCGTTGAAGTAGAGTTCGACAAAAGAGCCAAAGCTATACAGCGTCCACATATTAAAAAGAAGATGAAAGAAGTCGCCGTGGATGAGCGCACATGAGAAAAAACGGTACCACTGATTGCGCTCCGATACTGCAGGCGGATCGAAGATCATTGTACCTGTTAATCTCTCATTTGAAAATGCGGAAAAAGAAATGATCGAAGTGATCGCTATGATGATGATGGTGATGCTAAACATAGGGCGGGAAGATACATTTTTTAAGTGTGGTGGTATTTTTCGTTCCTGATGATGGTGCAGGCGCGATATACCTGTTCAGCCAGGATAAGCCGTACAAGCTGGTGCGGAAAGACGAGCATTGAAAGTGACCAAATAAAGTTGGCCCTGGTTGAAACCGACTCGTGTACACCAAAAGCGCCACCAATGAGGAATACCAACTGCCTGACGCTGTTGTTGGCCCGTTGTTCAATAAATGCTGCCAGACCTGGCGAGGTTTGTTGTTTCCCGCTTTCGTCAAGCAGTACCAGGTAGTCGTCTTTTTGTAGAGCTGCTAAAATGTTGATTGCCTCATGCTTTTTTACATCGTCCGTCGTTGAATTCAGGGTTTGTTTTGCTGCCGGGATCAGCTTCCATTCTACGGGGTAGTATTTGGTAATCCTTTTCGTAAAATCATCGACTCCCGCTTTTACGTAATCTTCATGTATTTTCCCAACCGCCCATAACTGAATTTTCATCGTTCAAAGTTAATTGAACCGATTTTGTGGCGGGTGGCCGGGGGAAGATTTAAATTGCGTATACAATTGTGTTTATGTATTACCTGCTCACCTGTTGCTTACTCCTGGAAGCCTGCCTTGGCCTCGCTCAACCGTCAAATAACCGCCTGTTTTTCAACAACCAGTTTACCAAAGATATCCAGGGCCCGAATACAGCCAATTTCTATCAAAGCGCGCAGATGTACAAGTACGACCTTAAGTACCTTAAATTGGATTTTAGTGTACAGCCGCCTTCCAGGTTCATATCGGGAAGCTGCACCTACAAGGCAGTGGCAAAACAAACACTGGATACATTCACGATTGAATTTCGGGATCATATGATCGTAGACTCCGTTTATATCAATGGAGCAACGCGTGAATTCAACAGGAGTGCGGACCACATCAATACTATTGTAAGTCCTGCTATTACGGCTGGTGCCGCGATGGAAGTGACTTTTTATTATCGCGGTGAACAACAAATTGGCATTTACAGCGGTACAAACCAGTTAACCGGACTTTCATACCTGGCAAACGTGTCTGAGTCATTCCAGGCAAGGGAATGGTTTCCGGCGAAGCAGTTACTCTATGATAAAATCGACTCTGCCGATATTTGGATTACCACCAGCGATACCAATCTGGTAGGCTCCAATGGATTACTTCGCACAACCATAACACTACCCGGCAATTTAAGGCAGTACCGGTGGGCAACCCGGTACCCCATGGCGTATTACCTGGTTTCATATGCTGCAGCTAATTACCTCTCCTATACTAACTACGCAAAACCACGGGCGATGGCACCGGACTCGGTGCCCATTCTTCATTATCTTGGAAAAAAACCCGGTTACTTTGAAAGCGTAAAAAGTCAGTTGGATAAAACGCCGCCGTTCCTCGAAACGATGAGCGAGCTCTTCGGGTTGTATCCATTCAGCAGTGAGAAATATGGGCACTCCCAGGCATTTATCGGTGGGGGTATGGAACACCAGACAATGACCACACTAAGTAATTTCAATGACCACCTCGTTGCACACGAACTCGCCCACCAGTGGTTTGGCGACAATGTAACCTGTGCCACATGGAACGACATATGGCTAAATGAAGGTTTTGCCACCTACTCGCAGGTTTTAATGCAGGAATACCTCCAGCCACTTTTTTCAACCACCCCTGCAAAGCAAATGGAGGATGTTCACCAACACATTATGACCGCCCCAGGTGGCAGCGTTTATATCAGCCAGCAGAACCTGTACGACGAGAAGAGGATCTTCGATAGCCGCCTCTCATACAATAAAGGCTCGGCAGTGCTGCACACGTTAAGATTTGAACTGCAGAGTGATACTACATTTTACACAATTCTCAAACGTTACCAGCAGCGGTTTAGGGACTCTGTAGCTACCACTGCCGATTTCAAACAGGTGGCAGAAGAAGTAAGCGGTCGTGACCTTACCTCGTTTTTCAACCAGTGGATCTATGGTGAAGGTTTCCCGGAATACAGCATCGTGTATAATCGTCAGGGCACGGACTCCCTCGTGATAAAAGTAAGCCAGGCGACATCGATGCCCACCGTTACCCCACTTTTCCAGGGGTTGGTTGAGTTCCGCATCAAGTCAGCTGCGGGCGACACTCTGGTAAAGTTTAACCTCACCGAACTTACCCAAACTTTCAAGATACCTTACGGTAAAGCGCCAACAGGTTTAGAGGTGGACCCGTTTAACTGGATCGTAAACAGAACAGGCACAATCGTGATGGGTGAACCAGTGCAGGAGGTTTTTCCTTTAGACCTGCAGCTTAGACCAAATCCCGCCCGCAACTTTGTGTTTGCCCGCTTTCCATCCGCAACTTACAGCGATATAGCACTAGTCGATGCCTCGGGAAGGCGGCTGTATAACCGTAAGATTGCTGCAACAGAAACCCTGGTAAACATTCCGCTTAACCTCCCACCGGGTGTTTATTTCGTAGTAGCCTGGTCCGAACAGCGACGTCAAACACGTAAACTGGTTATCGTACACTAGCGTTGGTTCACTGATCGACATAAAAAAGCAACGGGCGCCTGTTTGCGGCCGGTTGCAGGTATGTTACAAATCGGAACTAAATTTCAGTTTTAAAGAGGCGATTGCCGGGCAGGTATGCAGTTGCCGGTATTGACCGTCCCAGAAGCTACATCAGTACATCGTTAAAAAGAAAGTCCTGGTCAACAGACGGGCCGCATATTTTGATTGCTTCATCAATGTTGAGGTCAGCAGCCGGGTAAACAGGTTAGGTAACCTTTTCATTGAAATTCCATTAACGTCGTTAGGGTGGTAGCTATAATGGTCTGCCATTAAGATGACCTTTAGATCAGATGCACCCTATCTTTTGAAGATTGCTGCCAAGAGTTGTTTCCTGTGACCGTCGGGTTAACCTCAAAACAAACAAAATAATTTAATAGGGATTGGAACTAATGGCAAGTCGTCCCGGGGAGTACAATTTTTCTCATCTTTCTCTTTGTCCCTGTTCTTGCCGTCCTGCTTACGCTTCCTGCATTGCCTTAAGGTCGAGCTTTTTCATTCTCATTACCACTCCCATTACGCGTTCTGCCCTCGATGGATCGCTCATCATTTCACCAATATTCGAGGGTACAATTTGCCAGGAAACGCCGAATTTATCCTTCAACCAGCCGCACCTGCTTTCCTGTCCACCATCGGTTAATTTCTCCCAGTAATAATCTATTTCGTCCTGGGTATCGCAATTCACCACAAACGAAACAGCTTCGTCGAATTTAAAGTGCGGGCCACCATTCAAACCCATAAACCGGCTGCCATTTACCTCGAAAACGACCACGATAGGGGTATCAGTGATGATCTTTCCGTCTTTAAAGACAGAACAATAAAAGTCTGCTGCTGCTTTTGCCTGGCCATCGAACCATAAGCAGGGATAGATTTGATTTGTCATTTCTGTAAGATTTAATGTGTTTGCTCCAGGTAAATTGATCATGCAAGTTTACGTTCCCCTCTCAATTCCCACAAGGGTGGAAAATGACGATTTAAGGGTGAAATGCGGCAGGAGGACTCTTCGTCCAGATGTATTCAAACCTGGTTCCTGGAGGCCATCTACTAAAAATCGCGATGTTGAAAGAGGATGTGTACGAAGCATTGCCAAACCGGGCACCACACAACGGCAACCCTCGCACACTGAGTGTTAACAGGCATTTCAGGAGCTCATAGTACTGCTATTGACCGGCTTTTTGTTTTACATAAGTCTCCTGGTGACCGGCATCATAGGCATAGCAGCCGGAAATAAAAGTGAGTTTGTCTCCTTCTATTTTGAAAAAGACTTTATCGGCAGTGGTATCGCTGTTGTAGATGATGCGTTTGGTAAATTCTCCCCTGGGGAGAACCATGCAAACGCTTTTTTCAACGGTCGTGTCGTTAACGATGGTGTATTTACCCTTTTTTACGAGCTGGCCTGCCTCATATGTTTCGAAGTCTGTTGCGGTAAATTTCAAGTTGTTTCCGTTACCGGGCGGATGTTTTGCCACACCAGGTCGCATGCCACCGGAACTTTCACTTAACGTCCATGTGCCAACAATTGATGGTTGACCAGCCTGGTAGTTTGCGCTGCTGTGCCGGTTGCAACTCTGTATTAATACCATACCCAGCACAAAAAAAATCACGGCAATAGTTCTGTAAATCATGATCTCTTATTTTGCTTAACGTTCGATGCTGTAATCCGAAGGTGAATGTACATATTACCATTTCAAATATCAGGTAAAGGAGAAACCTGCTACCCCCGGAGCCTACATAAAGTGGGTAGAAAACACATTAGGCATGTTAATTTCTTAATTCAATGCTTTTGGGTTTTACCGTTGCGGCGGCAGATGAGATAACGTTGCCGGGGCTGGGTTCGATCGCCTTTAGGCCGTCCTAAGCCGATTATCCGGCTTTTTGCCTGCAGCAGACATGAAGAGGGGATCATCACAATCGTCAGCTTGAGTAGTGTGCATGCGTACCGTGGTTTTCATACGTAATGTTCGAAAGTTCGGGCATGGTTGAACGTGAGTTTCCGTCGATGCCGGTAATCTGCGCCCTGAACTTCCTGGTTGTAGTGGCTATTGGCGAATATGGTTATGCCGTAAAAACGGAGCGTCGCAACGGCTGCCTCATAGTATTGCAAAAGCTAAGCACCAAAACCCTTCTGTGTTTTGCGTATCAATATGTCCGTCGGTGATTATGCATTGGCTTACGACGTTCAAACCTCCCCGGGGTGAACAAGCGGCCGAGAAGTGAGATACAGCCATTGGCCACCCATGGCAGTTTACACTTCTTCCAAAGCAAAAGCTAATTTTTGCAAGTATTCTTAGGTGAAATAAGATTAAGTCGTAAATTTCAACAGGATTCATAACGGATCCTTTATAAAAACTGTCTGGTATGGGTCCCATCTCGTTGATAGTTTTAACGATTGCTGCCATCGCCTTTTCTGCCGGGGGAATCCTGGTCGGAAGGCTATTTAATAAAGGAAGTGTCAATAAGCAAAAGGGACAACCTTATGAATGTGGTATTCCCGTAAAGACATCTCCCTGGCACCAATTCAATGTCGGCTATTATCTGTTCGCCTTGTTGTTCCTCATTTTCGACGTTGAGCTCATCTTTATGTATCCATGGGCCGTCGTGGTTAAAAAGATTGGTGTAACGGCACTCGTTGAAATCGTAATTTTTATTTTCATATTATTTATGGGCTTTTTATATGCACATAAAAAAGGAGCCCTCAAATGGATGTAAGAGAAGAAATAAGGGATACGAACGGGGCCTTTCCCGGGCAGGTCATTCCCACCCAGGGTGGGGGAATTATCGCTTCCACTTTCCAGGACATTATCAATTGGGCACGCTCGAATTCTCTGTGGCCACTCACTTTTGCAACCAGCTGCTGTGGCATCGAAATGATGAGCGTTGCTTCGGCAAAGTATGATTTCTCCAGGTTTGGCTTCGAGGTTGCAAGGGCCACACCACGACAAGCAGATGTGATCATCATTGCCGGAACCATCGTGAATAAAATGGCGCCCGTTCTAAAGCGATTATACGACCAGATGGCCGATCCAAAATACGTGATTGCAATGGGTGCATGCGCCATTAGCGGCGGACCTTTTTTTTACAATACCTATTCGGTCGTTAAAGGGGCGGATCACATCATTCCGGTGGATGTATATATTCCCGGTTGTCCACCGCGGCCGGAAGCGTTGTTACACGCTTTGATCGCACTACAGGAGAAGATAAAAAGCGGGCTGACCAAAGAGCAAATCAAAGCTGAAACAATCCCCCATGACAAATGAAGAGGTAAAGGCAATCTTTGCTGCAATTCAGCCGGCCGTCATCTACGATGAGACGGGTGAATGGATCAACATTTTGGTTGAGGCAGCGGAGTGGAAAAATATTGCCCTGCATTTGCGTAAGGCACACCAATTCGATTACCTGTTTTGTGTTACCTGCGTCGATTGGAAAACCCATTTAACCATGGTGTATCATCTGTCTTCAACGGTACACCGGTTTACTATAGTGGTAAAAGCAAACCTGGTTCGTGCAAATGCTGTAATCGATACGGTATCGGATATCTGGCGAACAGCAGAGTTCCACGAACGGGAGGTATACGAATTATTTGGTGTTCATTTTACCGGTCACCCTGATCTGCGACGATTGATACTTACGGATGATTTTGAAGGCTTTCCGCTGCGCAAGGATTTTGAAGATCCGGTAAATATGATCAGGTTGTAGTAATTAGCGGATTGGGAGAAGGGTATTGGGTATTGAGGTATTGGGTATAAAGGTTTCAAGGTATTGAGGTATTGAGGAGAACCGCAGAGAGGGAGAGGGGCAGAGGTTGCGGAGAGAAGGGTATTGGGTATTAGTATTAAGGTATTGAGGAGAACCGCAGAGAGGGAG
>JASLBT010000268.1 GCA_030146445.1 Segetibacter sp.
AGCAGTTCCCAACTACCACGTTTAACGCCAGCATTAAGCCAGCACTATTCCACCGGAAATAACACGTTAAACGTTGCACCTTCGCCCAACCGGGATTCGGCCCATATGTGCCCGTGATGGCTTTCAATAACTTTCCGGACAATAGACAGGCCAATACCGGTTCCCTTAAATTCGGGTAAGCCGGGCAGGCGGGTAAAGACATTGAAGATCCGTTCAGCATCGGCTTGTTCGAAGCCAATACCATTGTCCGTGATGGTAACACAATAAAACTCGTTCTCGTGCTCTTTCTCGGGTAGAGCTAATGCGGTTTCTTTGCCCAACAATTTACTGCAATGAATTTTAATAAGCGGCGCCGTACCCGGGTTGGCGTATTTTAATGAATTGCTGACAAGGTTTTGAAAAGCTTGTTGTAACTGCCGGTGATGCCCCTTGATGGTAAATAAGTTTTCCACCTCGATGATCGCTCCTTTATCTTCGATCTGCAGCTGAAGATCTTCCAAAACCACCTCTAGAAGTTGGTTTAAGTCCACCTCTTCATGGTTCTCTTGTTCTATACTAACCGCGGAGAACGATAACAAGCTGTCGATAAGGGAGGCCATACGTTCGGCAGCTGCTTCCATGCGCTGAAAATAATGCTTCTCACTTGCCGATAAACGTTCTCCCAGGCTTGACTTAATGCGGTCGGCAAAAACCTGCATCTTGCGAACCGGTTCTTTGAGGTCGTGCGATGCTGCGTATGCAAATTCGCTCAGGTTTGCATTCGAACGTGCGAGGTCGCGGTTGCTCGCGGTAAGCGCTTCATTGGCATCCGCCAACTCGTTGGTACGCAAGGTCACAATCTGCTCGATTTCTCTACGGGCTTTCACCTGCTCGGTAACCTCTATCGCGACAGCTACCACGCCTGCAATGCTTCCGTTTGCACGGTAATAAGGTTGATAGCTAAAGTTAACATACACCTGCTCAAGGGTACCATTTCTTAAAAATTGAACAGCTCGTTCATTGGCCGAAATGGTTTCACCGGTTTCGTATACGTGCAATAGTAATTCTTCGAGTCCCTGGTTTCTTCCCTCCGGTATACCCTCAAATATCGGTTTGTTCATGAGCTCATCCGGCCCTCTTCCCCATAGCTCAAACATGCGGGTATTAGCAATATCCAACTTAAAAGAACGCCCTTTAAGTATGCAGGTGGCAACCGGGGATTGCAGTATGGTATTCCGCAAGTTGGCTTCACTTTCCTGCAATGCCTGTTCTGCAAGTTTGCGGTCGTGAATGTCGACACCGGTTCCGATATTTCCCCGGCTGGTTCCATCCGGGGAGTAGTGGGGACCACCGGTAAATAAAAAGTAACGGTACTGTCCATCCCACCGCATAATTCGTGCTTCAATCGAATAAGTCTGTTGCGCCTTCGTGGCTGCTAAATAGTTTTGCAACAAGCTATGAAAGTCATCGGGATGAACAATCTCGTCCCAAGCACGGCCAAGGGCCTGTTCGAAGCTTTGACCGGTATAGTCGAGCCAGTAGCGGTTCCAAAATGTTACGACCGCATTTGTATCGGCTAAAAATACCATCATGGGTGCCTGATCGGCTATGGTACGGAAGCGCTCTTCACTTTCATTGGCCCTGGTTCTTAAGTGAACCTGTTCCGTTACTTCGTTTCCAATGGCCAAAACGCCCACAGCGTTTTTCTTACCCGCTTCGAAGTAAGGCTGGTAGATATAGTTGATGTAAATGATCTCCTGCTTTCCGTTGCGCATCAATGCCACAGGACTTTCATAAACCTGTTGGGGTATGCCGCTTTCTCTTACTTCATTAATCAACGCGGTATAACCCTGTCCTTTCACCTCCGGCAGTGCCTGTTCCAATGGAAGACCGATAACTTCAACCCCTCTTGCCCAAAGCTGCAACGTGGGTTCATTCGCCATTTCAATGATAAGTTCCGGACCCTTTAAAATGCAAACGGGTATGGGCGTTTGCATAAAGAGATTATAGGCCTGCTCCATGCCCTTGATCCGCTCAGCCATCTGGTCAGACTTTACTTCCTGCGTAATGTTTTCTGCTGAATGAATGATAAAGACGACCTCGCCGTTGTCGTCGAACACCGGCCGGTTGCTGGCTCTCCAATACATTTCCGAGAAGACGCCTTGTTCGTCGGGCAGATCATAGCGCTGAACAGGGAGGTGGTGGGTAACCTTATAGCGTAAGACGTGCTCTAAAGAATATTGAAGATTGCTTACGCCATTATCTGTTGGATCGTCACTGTTTCCGGGGTGGGCCTCGAAAAGTGCTTTCCCGATCACTGCTTCTTTCGTGGTACCCGTATCCTTAAGGCGCCGGGCCGTAGCTGCTACAATCGTATAGTGAGGTGGATTGGCTTCCAATAGCAAATGATTACCCGGAAAGGCATCAAAAAGCCTGATGTAAGCAAAAGTGTCACTGGAAGTAGGAATAATGGAATGGTTTGACATAGATATTAACCTGAAGGTAGGCTTTATCTGTTATTTAACGGCTTTTGCAGAACGCTTTCCAACGGCAGGTGATGTCGCCCGACAGGAGGAAACTTGTCGTGAGTGTAATGATATGCAAGTATTGCCTCCGCATTCTCCGGGAGCAGGAGTTATGCCGGAGCCAAATGGTTATGTTGTGCGTATATCGACCAGGGAGGGTCTTACTGTTACCGGTCGAAGATCCGGAGTCCTGACGACGTATACGTCCAAACGCCGCTGGGATCGAATAAAAAAAGGCTGCCTCCTTGTATTGAGACAGCCTCTTTTTTTAAACAAGCCTATTGTTACGATCAGGTCGTTCCGGTAGCAACGAGCGCCTGTGAAGCCTTAAAATCGTACAAATTTGTTGATTGATATAAAACTAGTAACCGTTAGTTCCAAATTCATCTGCGTTATTGATTTGGTTCAGGAAGTTGAATGGAATGGGGCGGTTATAGTGTTTGGAAGCAACAAAGTTTACAGAAGCCGTTCTATTGTAAGTTTGTAACCGGCTTTCAAATGCCTTATTACGTTTCAAAAGAGCCCAGCGGTTGAACTCACCACAAAGTTCACGTGCATATTCATCAAAAACATCGTTCATCGTGGCTGCGCTTAACTGCATGCCGGTGGCTCCGTTAAAGTCACCGATATTCCGGCAAGCACGTCTGCGCAGTTCATTTAAATATTGCGCAGCAGCTGCTCCGTCACCATTTACATGAAGTGTTGCTTCAGCAGCGATCAGGTACACTTCCGCCATACGCATGATCATTATATTGCCGAGCTTCTGCTGAAAATTACCACCCAACCAGGCCCCGTCGAAATTATGGTTAAACTTCATCATGGCAGGAAAAAGGCTGGCAAGGCTTGTGGGCGTCAATCCGTTTGTTGAGGTAACCGCTTTGTAGGTGCTGCCTGTCGGATCTGACATATCGAAAAGATCGTCAATGTTCACTGTTACATACCGGCGGGCTTTTTTATCCGCAGCAGTAAGGGGTTCTTTGCTTAAGTAGGCGAAAAACCTGTCTTCATCAGCAGCCAGCGGATAAGGATGCACATTGGCATTTGCCACGTCCTTCAGATTTGCAATTGATCCTGAATGATCTCCTTTTTCCCAAATCTTAGGAATGTATTGCCAGGTAGCAAAACTGGGAGCATTACGGGCGTTTACATCTACATAAGGATAAATCTTTTCTCCTATATGGGAAGGGTCGATGCCATACTTTGTCGACATAGCCGCGGTAAGGGTAACTGTTGCGGCACTGTAAGTTATTCTCGCGGGAGTAGGAGCACCTGTTCCAAGATTTGCAATGGCCTGCTCTCCGGAGTAGTTTGTAAACGCCGTAGCAAATGTATTTTCCCACCGCATATCATATCTCGCATCAAAGCAATCAATGAGGTATTTTGTTGGCGCGATAAACTGTTGGTTTAAACGTCCGTAATAAGCATTGGAGGTATTGGGGTTTACACCTTTCCTGAGAAGGTCTGTAGTTCCGGCAAACGCATCATCCAGCTTGGGATAATAGTGGAGGTAAAGATTGGGCTTCGAGTTGCCTGTGAAAACATTGTATGACGGATCATACGGGTTGAGCCCATAAGCCGTGAACAAAGCCTCCGCGTTGTTCCTGTTGTTAGCAGAAGCAAACACTTTCGAGAAATTATCGTACAGCATGGCATTGTATGCGCCGGCGTTGTTGATTAAAGTGTCTGCAACTTCTTTTGCCCGTAGCCAATACGACTTCGCTCCTTCACTCAGTCCCTCCCCTGCTCCCTGCGCGTATACACGGGCAAGAAGACCTAAGGCAGACTTCTTAGTGACGCGCTGAAGATTGTTTTCGTACGGTGTTGCGGGTAGATTTTCAAAAGCAGACCGTAAGTCGGAAACAATTTGAGTATAAATTTCGGGAACACCGGTGCGTTTTGGGCTTAGGTTTTTAACCGGGTCGTCCGTTACTATCAATGGAACATTACCAAATTGGGCGACCAATACCGAGTAATAATATGCCCTAAGCAACTGGGCTTCTGCTACCAAAATCCTGATATCGTTGGCGTCGCCATCCGTTAATTTGGTTGAAAGGTCTATGGCTTTATTGCAGTCCTTAATTGGTCCCCATGCGAAATCCCAGGTATTTCTTACAACTCCCGAGTTGGTGGTGAATTCTTCATATGCTAATACATCCCTGTACTGGTTGTGATTATTATAAGGGAATGTCCATAGATCCGTTCCGGCTTCCGAAACGATCCCATATGGCATACTGATAAGTGATCCCCACAGGCCGGTATAGCAGTTAGCCTGGAAGGCTTTCCAGCCGTTGAAATCTCTGAGTACATTTTCCTCGGATAAAGAAGTAGGGTTAAACTCGTGTAAACTGCACGATGATACGTACAACGCAACCGACAAGGTTAATCCACACTTCAACAATATTCTTTTAAAACTATTAGCGTTCATAAGTTGTTTTTTAAAGACTAAACAATTAGAATGTTACATTCAAACCTACCACGGCCTGCCTGGTTAATGGGTAGTCCAGTTCACCATTCATTTCGGGGTCATACTGTTGCAACAGGGCACTTTTTGCAACAATCAATGGGTTGGTGATCGTTCCATACAAGCGCAATCTCTGGATTGATGCTTTTCTTGATGCATTTTTAGGCAGCGTGTAACCAAGAGTGATATTCTTGATCTTGAAGAATGAACCCTCAACATAACTCAGACCTGAAAAACCTGCTGCTGAACTTGTTGCCAGGTAATTCATAACCGGGAAATCGTTTGACGGATTCTCTGGTGTCCAGTAGTTAAAATGTTCGGGGATTGTTCTTGAAGGGCTTGCATTCGTGGCCATTCCCTGAGGTTGATACCATCCCAACATAGCGTAGTTGATCATTTGCCCCCATCTGAAATAGGAATAGATGGTCAGATCGAAACTCTTATATTTAAAGGCGTTTTGAAAACCAAGTGACCACTTTGGCGTATTGGATCCCAAAATCTGGTAATCGGCAGCACTGTAGTTATATCTTACACTTGCAGCTGTAAGAGCAGGATTATGTTTTTGAGCTTCGGTAAGATTGGTATAGTAGTAATTTTTTGTACCGTTTGCAGCTTCTTTCACATATATACCACTCGCGAGCCGGGTGAGGCCAGGAACATTTACTTTTATATCGCCCGGACGTCTCCCGAAAACTGCAGCATCTTCTTCTTCACCAATTTGCCAAATCCCGTCTAACTTATAATTCCGAAATGAATTTACCGGTTGGCCTATCGCAAGTACGTATGGGCCATTAACGATATTGTTTGCTATACCACTGGTCAACTTAAGTATTTCCTCTTTGTTCCGGGCGAAAGCAGCTGATGATGTCCATTCAAAGTCTTTGGTAACAATATTTCGGGTGTTCAATGTAACTTCAAAACCCCTGTTTTTGGTTTCGGCAACATTGATGTTCGTTTGATATTGAATACCCGGCCGGTAAGTGCCATAAATTATCGGGGATGTAACACTGTAAATCACGCCATCGGTTCTGGTGGTATAATAATCCAAGGCGATATCAATCCGGTTTTTGAACAGCGTGGCATCAAGGCCAAAATTGGTATTGTTGGATTTTTCCCATCCGAGATCCGGATTTGTGATAAACCGGGAATTGCGAAAAATCGGTTCCGTTGTACCACCCAACGACATATCGTTGTTCTCTACAATAGACACAGAGCTATAGGGATCAATTTTAGCTGACCCGGTGATGCCCCAACCAATTCGGAGTTTCAGATTGTCTAACCACCCCTTTGTACCATTCATAAACTGTTCGTCAGAGATTCTCCAGCCCACTGAAGCTGCAGGAAAATTATCCCACCGGTTGGTTTCATATAAAACTGAAGCGCCGTCGCGACGCAGAGAAGCTGAAAAAAGATATCTACCCAAATAAGAATAGTTCATACGCCCCATCAATCCTAAAGTCTTTGACATGGTATAAGATGATGTTGCAACGGTATTTGGCGGATCGTTCCTGAAATTGTACCACATGAAGTTATTGCTGGGTATGTTACTCTGACTCATAGCGGTATTGGTATTTTGATTATAATACCATGAACTAACCCCCGTGAATGTAAAGTCATGATCCCCCGCCACTTTCATATTATACGTTAAGATGTTTTCCCATTGATAACCCTGGAAACGATTTTGAGTGATCTGTGCCCTGGCAATTTGACCCTGATAGGTATAGTTCACAGAACCTATTCCATCAAACCGGTAACTATTTGAATAATTCAGGTGTGCACCTGCACGGGATAAAAAGGTTAAACCCCTTAAAGGCCTGATCTCTACATATGGGTTTACAAAAAGCTTCAGGTTATTTTCCACATTTCCATAAACTCCGGGCTGATAGTCGAGAAGAAGATTATACACGTTGTTCCCGAGATCCGGATTTAGTGTTCCATCGTCCTTGTAAGGCTTTACAAGAGGGTCGGTTACCAGCACGTTCTCCAATTTGTCCTGGGCTCTATCCCTGTCGACGTACGAGGCCTGAAGGTTAGTTCCTATTGAAATCCACTGTTTCACCTTATGGTCTACCCGCATACTGGTTGTAAAGAGTTTATATTGATCTCCCCTGTACTGACCCTTTTCGTCAGTATAGTTGAAAGAGATATACCCTTTGGTCCTGTCATTACCCCCTGATACACCCAAACTATAGTTTTGTGTTGCAGCATTCTTTTGTAGAAATACATCCGCCCAATCGACAAAATCGCCTTTCTGAAATGTTGCATACCTCGCCGGCCCAAAGATTGTTTCATCGTCTGCCGGCGATTGCCAAAGCGCCCCGTTAGTCGTCCATTTATTTGCAGTAGCATCCCACACATATTTGTAAGCATCCCGTTTGGTTTGTAAATAAGCATCCCCGGTCCGCATTTTCGGCGTAATTGACCAACCATTATACCCATAATACGAGTTGAAATCAATTGTTAGTTTTCCTGCTTTCCCGCTTTTTGTTGTAATAATGATTACCCCGTTTGATCCTGCCGAACCGTAAACGGCAGTCGAAGAAGCGTCTTTTAATACTTCGATCGATTCGATATCGTAAGGATTTAAAGTTTCATAATCTCCCGGCAAGCCATTAATGATAAACAACGGATTACCGCTGGCGGTGAATGATCTCGTACCACGCAGCTGCATATTTACCCCCGCTCCAGGCTGGCCGGATGTACGGGTGATATCCAAACCGGCCACCCGTCCTTGGAGCGATTCCATGGGGTTCGGGCCTGGCCTGGCGGTGATTTCCTCGCTTTTAACGGATACAATCGCTCCTGTCAGGTCGCGCCTCCTGGTGGTACCATAACCGACTACCACTACCTCATCAAGCTTATTGGCACCGGGAGCCATTGCTATCGTGTAAGGTCCGGACCGGCCTACCCCCGTCTCCTGCGATGCAAAACCTACATACGAAAAAGCAAGCACGGCCTTGTTGTTTGGCACGGTGATAGAAAAACTTCCATCGGCTCCTGTCAGGGTACTTCTGTCTGTTCCTTTTACGTTGACGGTTACACCTTGTATCGGTGCATTGGTTTCCTGATGTACCACCTTACCCGCAACAGTTTGCTGTTGCGCAAGTAGCACACTTGATTTGATGACAATAAGGATAAATGCCAGCAGGCATTTAGCAACCAACTTATCAGCCCTGGGGCCAATCTTAATCTTTGATTGCGTGGAGAAAAGTTTGGAAGAAGATGCGGCAAAAACGAATGACAATACTCGTCTGCCGTCGAAACGTAGATGTTCGTTCATATGGCGGGTTGCTTAAACTGTTGAAAATACAATCGTGAATACAGTTTTAAAGGTATATGAACGCAAAAACAAAAAAATGCATTATCCAACTAAAATGATGGATTATTTTCCTATTTGTTAACACGTTAAACACCTGCCTGCCAGCTTTCTAAATATAAAACATTCAGCAAACGGCTTTACTGCCGCACTGCCGACGCACCTACAGAACGTACACGGAAGTGACAACTAATTTTGAACACAGTTACTGTTGCCGGTTGCATAAAAAACAACAGCTACCGAAGTAGCTTTTATTCATTAAACCATTTCTTTTACTATTTAAACGCCAGGTAAGTTGGCAGGTATCGGTATGCCCTGATTTGCGGCTATAGCGTCGCTGCTACCGGTTTTATTGTGGCAACCTCATCGGCGCGGGCAAGAAAACGCAGCGGCATGCCGTTCTCCTTTGATGATGTTTTAGTGCCATTCCCATCTTTGACAAGGCCAGCGGACAACCACGTTTCGATAATACCCTTGAATATTCAACGTGGTTAGTTTAGCCAGGCGCTTTTTTTGGTGACGAGCTGAAGTATTTCAATTCGCCATCCTTGCGTCGCACACTTGTACGGCACCGCCGTATTGACCGAATGCTGGCGAACAAGCTTAACTACCGACATTGATTTAATATTCATCCTTAACGTCGTTTATTTGAGACCTCCCGGCCGATACCGGCAAATAGAAGCCTTGCAATAGCTCCACCCGGCTGCACCGGACGGTCGGGCATTTGGCCGAAGTGTTGACCCACCAACCAGTTTAGGGCAGGCTACAACGATGCTTAGTTGAAGCGTTATCGCTGGCTACATACAATTTTCCCGTATATAATTACAATTATCTTTTCGCCTGTTGTACTACATTCCATTAGCCGCGGCGCTTTCACAATCCATCAAGGCAAAATGGACGGCTTGCCCCCGCCATTATGTAACCGCTTCAACTTCTTCGATCTTTTTGCTTTCGTTTGCTTTCCCCACCAAAAATAAAATCCCGTTAAGGGTAAGCTGGCCACCACCAGTGCGACAAAAAATAAAGCGACCCTGCCTGGTAAGCCAAAGATCGCTCCTGTATGAAGGTCATAGTTCAACCGCTTTATGTTATCGGCTATCGTCTGCGCATCTTTATATCTGCCCCATACATAAGCGCCTGGAAATTCCCTTCCACTATATTGATCGAAATAGCGAAAATCAGTTTTGTATAAAGTTCCCTTTGCCGGGTTTGCCCGTAAAAGCATCGGACCTTCTTTTGTGGCCGGCAGAACAAACATAGCTGTGGCGTATCGCTTATGCAAATCGGGCTCCACCGTTTTCCAAACGCGGTCAATACCGCCCGTTTCTGAGCGGTAAGTTGTATCAGAAACCGGTGGCTTTTTCCGGACGATGGAATGGCTTGCGCCCGTTATGCTGTAAGTAAAACTGGCAAAGCTTTCAAAGGCAAACATCAAGCCGGTAAGCGCTGAGAAAATGGCAATCCAGCAAGCATAAAAACCCAAAACTTTATGCAGATCATAATTAAACCGTTTGGGAGAAGCCCGCCACATGATCACAAATCCATGCTTTGCCGTTCGCCTGTTTTTGGGCCACCAGAGAATGACACCCGTAATCAACATCAGGAGAAAAATAACCGTGGACCATCGTATGATCTCGTGCCCGTAAGGTATCTTCAGGGTTCTGTGTATCTGCAAAACCACGCTTAAAAGCTCCCGGTCGTTATTGCGTACTTTTAAAACCTCGCCGCTATACGGATTGATAAAAACGGAATAGTTGTAAGCATCGGTTTTTGAAAACAAAGTCATTACAGCCTTGTCCCGAGCGTCGTAATAGATCCTCTGAATAGTTTTGCCAGGCAAGGCTTCTTGCGAAATTTTCAGAACTTGGGAAGGTGGCAGGAAGCTTTTGCTTTCGGCCTTCACTTTGCGGTAAGATTGAAGCTGTTGTAGCTCTGGCGCGAAACAATAGATAGCACCCGTGATCCCAATGATGAAGACTACCAGTCCTGTTGGGATGCCGAGGCACAGATGGATTTTAGCTGCCAGTTTCTTCAACGTCATAATGTTCTACTACATCAAAAGTCCCGGCATGCCGGGACTATGCAAATCCTGACCGTATAAAATTAAAGTTTCACGTCTAAGGTAAGGCGGTAAGCGGCTCCTTTCCCTTTTGTATAACTATCGTTGAAGGTCCCCCACTGCGAACGGGCTGTGAAATAATCTTCGTTAAACAGATTTTCAATGCCCAGGTTTAGAGAAGTGCTTTCGTTGAAATTATAACTGATAGCCGAATTAACAAGGTGATATGGGGCAACAGGCGCCTTGTAAGGATCATAAGAAGCCGCATTATTCCGCGCAAAGCGATCTCTTTTCAAAATTCCCGTGTATTGCAACAGCACATTCAATTTGCCCGGCAAAACCGTATAATCAATATGACCTGCTACCTTCGGAGGCGCAATACGTTGTCCCGGTAAATATTCATCGGTCTGGCCTTTATAACTGCCGTCGTTGTCTGCATCCAGTTTACCTTCCACATAAGAATAAGATAGCCCTGCATGTAGTTTCTTAGACACCTGCATGTCCGCCGACAATTCGTACCCATGAATGCGTTCCGGTGTTCGCACTACCACAAAAATACCATTCTGGAATACACTATTAGCTCCCAGGCTCGACTTGCTGACATAGCCCGTTGCTTCAAAACGGAAATTCTTCACTTTACTTACAAAACCTGCTTCATAGTTATCGATAATGACAGCTTCTGTGTTGATCCTGGCAATGTCGTTTACCCTGGCTGAACGGAGTACCAGGCCAATATCTGAAACACTGAAGCCTTGTGAGAAGCTTACGTAAGGAGAAAAATACTTCGAAACGTTATATCGCAGACCAACATTTGATACCAGTGCGTTGTACTTCAGGTCACCACCTTTAACGTTTATTGAAGGCGTGACGGCTCCTGTGGCTGTATTTTTCGTGGGTAGTGTTGCATAATCATCAACACCGATAGCTACGTTCTCGTAACGCATTCCGCCTTTGAGAATCAGGTTGTCGAACAGGGTAAACCTGGTTTGAACAAAAGGTGCCAGGTTCACCATATCCATCTCCGGAACCCAGACTCTTCCATCCACCAGTGGTTGCGAGGTCACATCTCTTTGCGCGTCCAGACCATACGTAAAATTGGCTTCCGTTTTATTGAGCAAAAGCGGTGTATTCAGTACCAGGCGGGCTCCCCTCTTCTTTGAAAGGATCCGGGAAATTCCACCGTCAAGGAACACTTCCGAATAGAAGAAAATATTGTCTACACTCTGGTAGTAAACATCAGCATCATAGCGTGTGTTGGCAATACCGGTATTTCCTGAAAACAGCACGCTTAGGTTATGGTTTCCTCTTACACCCTGGGCAACACCTTCACTTTCACCTGGCCTAACAGTTGTTTTTTTACCTGATTTATAGTCCCCGTTCACGGTAAGATAGTTGGTGGTCTGGCGACTGCTGAAAAAATTGTAGCTGGCCTGCACCTTGTGGTTGGTATTAAACTCGTATCCCAGCCGGGCAAAACCATTGTAGGAATCCGTCTCGCCTAAACCATATACAGGTGGCAATACATCGCCCTCCGCATCTTTTTGCTCACCCGTCTGTTCATAGACACCGCTTACCACATAGCTTAGTTTTCCTTTATCGCCGTATAACATCTGGCTCAGGCGCCCGCCCATGCTATTAGAAGCGTTTACCATCGACCCCGTGGTACTTATAGAAGTCTGGCTATTCAGTAGCTTGCCGGTTGCCGGATTACGCGTAAAATAGTTGATCAATCCACCGGCGGCGCCATTGCCATAAATCGCAGTAGCACCTTTCACTACTTCTATCCGCTCAATAACGGCGGGGTCTAATGCACGAAGGTCCATAGCGCCGTTGCGAAGAGGGGTAGATTGCGGGACCCCATCCACCATAATCAGTAAGCTACGGCCGCGGAGGGTTTGCCCGAAATTGCTGCTCAGCCCAGTGCTGGGCGCAAGCCCGGGTACGCGGTTTTCCAGGATATCGCCGATGTTGGTGGTAATATTGATGTTCTGCTGCAAGGTTTTTAACCCCACGATGGATACAGAAGAGGGCACTTCCTCAATGGTTTCCCTGGTGCGTCCGGCTGAAACGATCACTTCTGAAAGTTGCGTCGGCGTTGCTTGTAATTGTATGGAAACATCAGCGATATTTCCTGCAGATACAGTCACCTCTTTTTCCAGCGGCTGGTAGCCCACACTTGATATTTCAAGTCGATAATTTCCCGGTTGTACATTCGGAATAGTAAAAGCACCCTTTTCACTTGTCAGGCTGGCTTGTTTTAAGCCTTTCAACCGAACAGTGGCCGATACGGCCGGCTTATTGTCGCTGGTGGTAATAATCCCTTTAATTATTCCGGTTCCACTTTCGTTTTGGGCAAACGAGATTACGGATAGAAAAAGCACACACCAGGTCGTAAACAGTCTATTCATCTTAACTTATTTCAGCTATTTGCTGCAAAAGTGACTTATACAGATCTGCTTTATTATAGCAATAAGGAAATCATCCTTACGAAAAGTGGAATTCTCAACCCCTTGTTTAAGACACGCCTGTTTCGGCGTACGGGGTAGATTGCCCGATCAACAACTCTGGCCGGGGAACCGCTAAAAGCCTGGTGGTGTTATTATCAAAAGATTTTATTATCCTGATGGTCGTTGCCGGCGCAATTACGGTTCCGATAGTTTATTTTCTGTTCAAACACCTATTAAACACCGCCCAGTATTACAGTATACAAATCGGATTTGTCGAAATATTTGTTAGCGTTCTGCTTATGATGTTTTTAGGCCTGGTTACCATCCTGTCTCAAACGCTGATAGCAGAAAATGCTAACCCGGTTGAGAATTTGAGAACGGAATAAATTAGACTCAAGTTTTACTATTCTTAGCATTTTTATTCCCTATGCAGTCTCAGATCGATAAGTTACTTTTCATGGAACCACCGGATTATCTGC
>JASLBT010000295.1 GCA_030146445.1 Segetibacter sp.
CCATTTATAAAATAGAGAAGGGGCAATAGTTATTCATCTTTTTTCTACCTGTGAATAGTTACTTATCACACCCCATTTCGGATAATCATTGCGTCAGCCACTTGCCAGGGTTTTGATTCTCCACCCCGAGGCTATCATCACACGAACCTCAATCAAAGCCATATACCCGCTTTTTATTTAACCTGTCGAACACTATACCGAATTACCTTTCTCTTCTCCGGATGTATTTCCCCGATTATATTGTTCCCCGGCTTTTGCCGGTCGTATGTGATGATACGACTGAAAACTACAACGCTTATACGATATCAAAACGTTTATGTTTATGGGGCTACGCGCTTGCTGTCTTTTCTTTAGCCAGCTCAACCTACCTCCGTGCCGGTGTTTTTCCCAGCGCTGGTGAGCACAAAGTAAAAACCGGGCGAGAGCGAATATGCCCGACGGTCCCTGGTGCCATTGGTGCCCTGTACTAAGATCGGCGCATTAAGCGCCACAAGGGCTATACACATGTCAGATGCATGAACAGCCACATACTTGCCACGTAGCTGCACCATTCTACCCGCGCGGCAAAACTTGCAGGTTGTACCTCCGGACCATTTCGTTCATGAATTCTTACATTCTATTCTGTGTTTCCTGCCATTCATTCCCTACTACATATTTGTGCTATTGAACAGGCGCTCGTTGTTTGCCTTTTTTGCATTCAGTTAACAGTTGAAGTAATTAAAAAAGATGGCCACCGCCGCTTATACTCTGCTGACGACCAGCTAAAAAATCAAACAACGTCATAACAAAACACAAGATGAAAAAGAATGCGCTTTTAAAAGCTTTTACCATTGCCACAACGATATTCCTCTTTTCCTGCAAGAAGGAAATTCTTCCGGATCCACCACCAACTCCTCCCGATACACCTACTGAGGAAAAACGTCCATTGGGTTACGTTGGTGACGACACCTTAGGTAAGATACCGACAACGCCAAACGTGGGATATGGTGATGGAGATCTTCCTTCGCAGGTAGATTTGTCAGCCCGGTTTCCACCCATCGGCGACCAGGGGCAATACGGTACATGCGTTGCCTGGGCCACAGCTTATAACCTTAAAACGGCTTTAAACGGAAT
Organism: Segetibacter sp.; assembly: GCA_030146445.1. GTDB lineage: Bacteria > Bacteroidota > Bacteroidia > Chitinophagales > Chitinophagaceae > Segetibacter. The sequence continues at coordinate 1,114 of JASLBT010000295.1, forward strand.
TGATAAAGGCTATACTGCATCGCAACTTGCATCGCCCGCAAACCAGGCGAGCCCCAGGGATTTGTTTACGGCTATCCCTGATAACCAGAAAGGGGCAGACTGCAATGGCACCAACTTTAGCTTTGCACTCGATGTCTTACAAAATCGCGGAGTTGCGTCGCTGCAAACCGTTCCTTATTCGTCCCTTAGTGATTGTTCGCAATCAGGTGTTCAGTCCAGCTGGACCAACGAAGCTAAAAACAACAAGATCAAATATTGGAGGAAGATCGGTGCCACTGTTCAGGATATTAAAAAGAACATCGCCAATAACATCCCGGTTTTACTTGCCGCCAAATTATCAGACAACTTCATGACCTGGAACAGTGATAATGTGCTAAGCTCAAATACCACTTATAACACCGTTGGACAGCATGCCTACCATGCATTGGTCATTGCAGGCTACGACGACAGCAAAGGAGCAAACGGAGCGTTCAAGATCATCAATTCGTGGGGTAAATACTGGGGCAGCAAGGGATACATCTGGGTTGATTATAATTTCCTGATCAATGAATTCTGTACAACTCCCGATGGTGACAAGCCCCTGTTTATTGCTTCTAACGATGCGGGAAATGTTAACCCTCCAAACCCGAACCCATCTGCCTCAGGCGTAGATTTAGCCCCCTGGGTATTTTCAGATGAGTCTGCATATGCAGGTAGCGGTAACCCTTTAAAGCGTAAAATAAACTATAACTTCTACAACATCGGTAACAAGGCTGCTTCATCAAATACAAACTGGTCGGTGTATTATATCTACTTCAATGCTTATGATGCAAACGATTATGGTGTATTGTTCTACGACGACTTCAACACCACCACGGCATCCAATACTTTTTACTGCCCTAATTCCGGTAATTGTGTATTCAACTACAGCATTCCTGCGGGTGGAGACTTTGCAACAACAGTATTCAATTCGGAGGAGATCGTCAGGAATTATTATATGCCTAAAATAACCGGTGATTATTACCTCTTACTGGTTACCGACGCGGAAGACAAGTTTGCCGAAGAGGATGAATTAAACAACCTGTTTTATACGTCTCTATGGCCAACCACTTTTTATGACGGTTATGCCGACAGGGGACAAGGCGCCTCAAGTTTCCAGTTTAAAAACAACCTCCGGTTTAGCAAACAGAATATCAAAAAGAACAAGTTTAATACCGTTGTGACATCCGCATTCAAAAACGCTTATACCCCCGGTGAAATAATGTCGTTCTTTAAACAAGAAAAAAGAACCGGCGCACTTCAGTCGAAAATTAACCGGTTCATCCAGGACAATGGAAAGGATACTTACACGAAAAATAAATAAATAATGCAGGGCCGTTCATTCAAGGGCGGCCCTTTATCCTATAGAGTTCTCAAGCTTATCGATTGTTGAAGCAATCATCAAAGATCAAACACGAGGTAAAATGAAATATTATTTTGTCGGCTTCCTTATTCTCTTGGTTACTTTTTGCGCATCTAAAGATGACACACAAAAACAAAAGAAAGGTGATATGAAAGAACTGCTTCGCTCAGGCAAAGACATCTTTATTGAAAATCGTGTTTTTACCGAAGAAATTGATGTTACCCGGTTATTAGACTCGAACATGGTGAGTGAGGGAATATACCAGGTGAAGACATCATCATCTTTAGCCTTTAAAAATTGCAGGTTTGAGGGTAAGCTCAGGGCGTTCAGCAATAAGAAGGAAACCCGCCTTATCAGTACTGCTTTCCTGAGCAATGTTTCCTTTATTCAATGCATCTTTAACGACGAGGTAAATTTCAGAAGTAGCAGCATCCTGGGCATAGTTGACTTTACTAAGTCGGTGTTTAATAAGAAAGCAATTTTCGAAGAATGTACTTTTTCCCAAAATGCTTATTTTAATGGTTGTTCCTTCAACGATGAAGTGCGTTTTCAGAATGCTTTCTTCATGAGGCGGGCCAATTTCATGAATACCCAATTCAATAAAAATACCAGCTTTCAAAATGCAAGTTTTAATTCGGAGGTCCAGTTCAGCGTGGGTAAATTCAACGACTATGCAGACTTCTCACTAAGCAAGTTCAACGACAATGCCTTCTTCAATTATTGCGAGTTTGGCAAAAGTTCCACCTTTAATAGTTCACATTTCTCAAGGGGGGTCGACTTCTTAAATGTGAAATTTAATGCCAGCGAATTTAAGGGTTGTGCATTTTATGGCGATACACGCTTTTTCCAATCAGGTGTTCAGACCTTAATAGATTTTGACAATGCTTTTTTTCTTTTTGGTGAGCCTGATCTTAGCTTCGTTGTTAAGCAAAAAGTTAAGCTTGATAAGCTGAGGAAGGTTAGGCTTTAAAGACAATTGCAGGCTATTGCAGTGGGAAGAATTCCGGAAGTAATCAGGAGTGGAAACGAACACCAGGAATGCTTCGCCTGAACAACAATTACAGGCGGAGCCGTTGAAAAGCTTTCAAAAACGCGTTGTTTTGAAATCGAAGATTAAGTAAATAAAAGGAGGCTTCGACATTTGTCGAAGCCTCTTTTTATTACGGTGTAACCTATATTTTTACTTTGATCACAAGCTTTTTGATTTGCCCTTCACCGATCATTGGCGCATGAACATCCTCGGGATAAAATATTGCAAACTGGTTATCGGTTAACTTAAAGAACATATCAGGCGCATCGCTGTAAAACACCACGTCTTTTTCAGCATTGTATTCGCCTTTTTGCGCGGTGCAACTGCTCCTCGGCTTCCAGCCAAATTGCTCAACACCCTTTATCACCAACTGTATGTCGATGTGTTTATCGTGGCATTCAAATTTCGCGATGGACTCTGCGATGGTCATCCCTTCTTTGTTGGAAACGATCGCCCGCAGGGAGCTCCCCTGTACTTCGTATTTGCCATCATCCAGGTTTGCAAGGTCAAGGGAACCGATGTATTCAAATGCCTGTTGAAAGTCGGGATGCAGGCTGTTGTATTGGTCGGAATTGGTTAAGCTGTCTATGATCATGTTATTCAGTTATGAGTTATGAATTAGGAATTATGAGGGATAAACTATGAATGATGAACTATGAGTTAGGAGTGATGAGGCGTGATGTTTTGTTGGTTTTATCGGCTTTTGGTTGTTTGGTTTTGAGTGGCTCAATAAAGAACAATTCGTACAAGAGTGCGACGCAACGGCCGATGCTATGAAAGACCTCCGCCGGGTACATAAAAAAATCCGCCAAAAAAATGCTTTTAGCGGATTAACTGCTTTTATGTATGCATCGTGGTTTTCACTTTTGCATTTTTAATTTTTAATTTTGAATTATCGCTGCACCCTTCCTGACGCATCACCCTTCATCAGCCCTTTCACTTCTTCAAGAGTGGCATGGTTAAGGTCGCCTGGAATGGTGTGTTTGAGTGCAGAAGCGGCAACGCCAAATTCGGCTGCTTCATTCATTGGCATACCGGTTACCAATCCGTAGATAAATCCACTTGCAAATGAGTCGCCACTACCTACGCGGTCGATGATGCGAACTTCATACTGCTTCGTGTGGTAAAATTCATTGCCATCGTATACAAGCGCGCTCCACCCGTTATCGGAAGCGCTATGGCTTTCGCGGAGGGTTGAAGCGATGTATTTGAAACCAAGTTTTTCCTTCATCTGGCCAAATACATTTTTGTATCCTTCAAGATCAAGTTCGCCTTTTGTAACGTCGGAACCTGCGCTAAAGCCAAGAGTAGTTTCGGCATCTTCTTCATTTCCGATGCATACATCCACGTATTGTGCAAGGTGGGTCATTACTTCCCGGGCTTTCTCTTTGCTCCACAATTTTTTGCGGTAGTTCAGGTCGATACTGGTGGTAATACCTTTAGCCTTTGCTGCTTTCAAAGCAGCTTCAGTAAGTGCCGCTGCCTTATCGCTTAATGCCGGGGTTATGCCGGTGGTATGAAACCAGTCGGCACCATCGAGAATTTTGTCAAAGTCAAACTCAGAGATATCAACGTCGGCGATCGAAGCTCCTGCACGGTCGTACACGACTTGTGAGGCACGCATGGAGGCACCAGTCTCCAGGAAATAAATACCGAGCCTTTGTCCGCCCCGGGCTATGTACTGCGTATCCACACCAAAACGGCGCAAATGGTTTATGGCCGCCTGCCCGATAGGGTTGTTGGGCACCTTTGTAACAAACGTTCCATTTTCGCCATAGTTACAGATGGCTGCCGCAACGTTTGCTTCACCACCGCCATAGGTTACATCAAAAGTGTCGGATGTTACAAATCTCTTGTAATCGGGTGTTGATAGTCTCAACATGATTTCTCCAAGTGTCACAACTTTTTTAGGCATAGTCGTTAGTTGGTTTAAGTAAAAAAATTTTATTTCAATTTGTGTTATATCTTGTACCCTGTCGTTTTTAGGGTGCCCAAAGGTATACCACAAGTATTATTGGTAGCACAAAAAATCCGGTAACGATTGCGTGGTTCCGGGAACTTTTAGTCACAGCGTAAAATAACACTCTTTTTTTTTCGCATCTTGCACAACTTCGTCCTACATACCACAATTAATAAAAAAATTCTAATCACCAAACTAATACCCATATGGATAAGAAAGCGCAAATTCTTGCATTGATTCCGCAGCAGGGTTTCCTGCCATTGTATTTCTACAAAGACACTGAGGTTAGTCTCGAAGTATTAAGGGCATTATACCGGTCTGGTGTAAAAACAGTTGAATATACGAACCGGGGAGAAGCCGCATTAAAGAACTTTGAAGCAATGCGTAAGTTGTGCGATAGTGAATTAAATGGCATGTACCTGGGTGTTGGAACGATCAAAAATGCGCAGCAGGCGCAGGCCTTTATCGATGCTGGCGCCGACTACATCATCAGCCCGGGTCTTGTTGAAGACGCGGCTGCAGTCGCAGATAAAAACAATATTCTATGGGTGCCTGGTTGTATGACGCCTACCGAAATTATCAAGGCAGAACAGCTGGGAGCTAAGTTCGTAAAGTTGTTCCCGGGGAACATACTCGGCACTGCTTTCCTTTCGGCTATCAAAGAACTCTTTCCCGACGTAATGTTTATGCCGACGGGTGGTGTAGACCTCGACAAAGACAATATTGCCGGCTGGTTTAAAGCTGGAGTTAGCGCTGTGGGTATGGGAAGCAAATTGATCAGCAAGCAGCTTCTTGAACAAAAGGACTACGGAAAAATTGAGAGCCTGACTAAAGAAGTAATGGAGATTATCAAATCCATAAAAGCCTAACGAATGACAAAAGAAGCCATAGGAAAGTATCGGTGGACGATATGTACATTACTCTTTTTTGCTACAACCGTCAACTACCTGGATCGACAAGTGTTGAGCCTGTTGAAGCCCCGCCTCGAAGAGATCTTTGGCTGGTCGAACAGCGATTACGCCAACATCGCCTCGGTGTTCCAATTTGTATATGCCATCTCCATGTTGTTTGCAGGTCGCTTTATCGACAAGCTGGGCACTAAGAAGGGATATTCATGGGCAATAATTATCTGGTCTTTTGGCGCAATCATACACGCAGCGGCTATTCCGATGGGTGAAGGTATTGCAACGGTACTAGGCTGGATCGGCATTGCTACGGTGCCCGTATCTATCCTCGGCTTTATGTTCGCCCGTGCAGTATTAGGTTTTGGTGAGGCGGGCAACTTTCCGGCAGCCATCAAGGCCACAGCAGAGTATTTCCCTAAAAAAGAGCGATCATTTGCGACCGGTATCTTCAACTCCGGTTCGAATGTGGGTGCCATTCTTGCTCCGCTCACGGTTCCCTGGATTTATTCGCATTGGGGTTGGGAGGCAGCTTTCCTGATCATCGGTGCAGTAGGTTTGCTATGGCTCGTTTTCTGGTTATATTACTACGATAAGCCGGAAGAGCAGAAAAAGCTATCGGCTGCCGAACTTGCCTACATAAACATCGATAATGAACAGGACAAGGTGTTGGCAACCGGGGTAACAGATGAACCCGTTGTTTCCGATGCAAAACACCAGAACATTCCATGGGTAAAATTATTGGGCTACAAACAGACCTGGGCCTTCACCTTCGGTAAGTTCATGACAGATGGCGTGTGGTGGTTTTTCCTGTTCTGGTTGCCAGCTTATCTCAAAGATAATTACGGCATCGTCGACCAGGACGTTATGCTTCCTTTGGCAGTATTGTACAGTATGACGATGTTTGGAAGTATCGGCGGAGGTTGGTTCCCAATGTACTTTATCCGCAAAGGTTATACTCCATATGATGGCCGTATGCGGGCCATGTTGTTGATCGCGCTTATACCCCTTGTGGTACTTGCCGCGCAGCCGCTTGGCCAGTTCAGCTTCTGGATGCCCGTAATCCTCATTGGTATTGGTGCTTCAGCGCACCAGGCCTGGAGCGCAAACATATTTACGACCGTTTCCGATATGTTTCCGAAACGGGCAGTCGGCTCGATAGTAGGTATAGGAGGCATGGCAGGTGGTATAGGCGGCGTGCTCGTCACCAAAGCGGGCGGTGCATTGTTTGATCACTACAAAGCCCTTGGCCATATCGAAACCGGTTATACCATTATGTTTGCCTTTTGCGCAACAGCTTATTTGATCGCCTGGGTGGTCATGAAAGCACTGGTACCAAAATATAAACTCATCACAGATATCTAAATCTGTAGTTGAACTTCCATAATTCGGACAACCGCCCGGTGAACCCTCTGATGAAAGGGGCCTCACTAAGGCAAGTTGAAGGATGGGCGAAAAACATTCCCTACACTAAATGACAAAGGCTCCGAAAGGAGCCTTTGTCATTTAGTGTTCTCTGTAGCATCTTTTGACGACATCCCTCAGTTGCCGTAGCCAGCGACTTGAGGGGCATATAAGAGCGCAGCTTTATATAATGAGCAATAAACGCGATATCATAGTTGGTTAGAGCCTGTAGTTGGCGCGTAGGTTTCTACTAAATGAATGCAAAACAAAAAAGTTCAAGGTTCTGATCTTTTGTACTGAACATTTGGCCTTTTGGGTGAGAACTACGTGCTGTTGTTCCGCATTGCTTACCATAAGGGTTGCAACGGTTCAGTAACCCGCGATAGCGTACGTGGAGATGAATTGTTTCGACCAGGTGCTGCTCCCTTCTTCCGGTTGCTGTTAGCTGGACCAGCACCATTGCCGTTGCGATTTCGCGTTTGGCCTGCGGTCACCTTTTTGCTGGCCTCCCTTGGAATTCTTCGGTTTACTGCTGTTGCACTATTTAATGTAGGAGCCCGATATGGTTCCCGGCTTATTGTTTTCCTGGTATTGGCATTTTCCAACACCAGTATCTTCGAACTGATCCTGTTTTGTATGTTCAACGAAGGTTGAGCACTCACACCGTACGATAACAGAAGAAGAACAATGGGTAAATATTTTCCTGGTTTTTTCAAGAAGCTCAAATTAAAAAGATTTGACTCTCACCATCACATATTGTGCCAAATATTTTGATTTTTAAGCAAAACGCTATTGGTAGACGTATTCGATCTTCCCCATATACTCCTTGCGTTTGTTGTATACCAGCTCTTTGTTTTTCAGGCCTTTGTCGTTGTAGCTATACTTCCAGATCAGGTAGTTGGCACTATTGATCTGGGCTTGTGTCATCTGGCTGATGCGGCCGTTGGCGTCGTATTCGAAAATGTAGTCGGGCAGCATCCTTTTAGCCTTCCGGCTAAACCGCACAATATCTGTTAGCTTGTTCTGGTCGTTGTAATAGTAGTAATAAGTCTCCAATACCCGCCTGTTTTTTGTCCATTTTTCCTCTGCTATGTTTCCTGCCTCATCCCTAACAAAATTGACCGTAGTAGTGTCGGTTCCGTTTTTAATCTTCAGCATACTCTCCGGCTTACCCGCACTATTCAGCGTCCACCGGTGCTCTTCATTACTGCTGAATGTTCCATCAAAGTCTTTGTTGCTTGAGTAGGTACGAATGAGGTTGCCGTTTGCATCGTATTCATAACTAACGGTGTTGATCGCATTTTGACTGCTATCTACCGTTTTAGTCAATAAACCATTGTCGAAGTAGCTCGTGAAAAAAGACTGTCCGCTACCTGCAGAAGCGGATCGAATGGTAATTTGCCGGGCGTTATTGCTGATCGTCTGCTCCATTATAAAATCATTGCTGACCTGGTTACCCTCGTAACTCACGGCATTGATTTTTTTCAGGTTGTTTTCTTTTATGAGCTTGTATTGTTGATTGGTAAGTTGGTTACTGACAATATCGCTATAGTAGTACTGGGCGTTTAAGCTGAACGTTGCCAAAACCGTTAAAATCACAAATGCGCTGTATTTCATTCCTGGATTATATTGCGATCAAATGTAAATTCAATATCTGTTAACGAAAAAACATACTTGGGTTCGATTGCTGACGACAGTGCGGTTTCAGTCGTATTTTTATCCGAATCTTAACATGTTTCCGTATTAAGGAACATAAAGAAAGGAATTGGCTGAGCTGCAATGCTGATGTAGAGGGCAGGTATAGCAATGTCTGCCCAGGAGAATAGTTTAGCTTATCGAAGCTCAACAACTTTTTGTCGTAGGGGGGCAGGCGGGGAGCTGGATCGTACGACCATCTGCTCTTTATCGTGGCTAAAAAGCGTTAAGGAATTTTTATCAACAGGTGAGGGACAAAACTGTATTTAAATACTTTCTTTTGTCGATAACCACCACCTTTCTTTTGCCGATGGTCTTTTTTGCATTACTTGTTTTTCGGTGTTTGTTATTTAAAACCTTTTTATGTCTGAACTGGAACAAAGCTTTATAAAGTTAGTAGGTATTATGGACGAGTTACGCGAAAAATGTCCATGGGATCGCAAACAAAACATCGAGACTTTACGGCCGCTCACGCTGGAGGAAACGTATGAATTAACAGATGCCATCACGGATAAAAACTGGAATCATATCAAGGAAGAACTCGGCGACCTTTTATTGCACATCCTCTTTTACGCAAAAATCGGTTCTGAGCAAGAGCAGTTTACGCTCCAGGACGTCATTGAAGGGATAAGTAGGAAGTTAATTGCACGTCATCCACACATCTACGGTGACACCATTGTACGGGACGATGACGATGTAAAGAAAAACTGGGAGCAGCTCAAGATGAAAGAAGGAAAGAAGTCGGTACTTAGCGGTGTGCCGCCCTCCCTTCCCGCTATTGTAAAAGCGTCGCGCATACAAGATAAGGCAATGCAGGTCGGCTTCGAATGGGAAAATAAAGAAGATGTATGGAAAAAGGTGGAAGAAGAGATGGTCGAACTACAGGAAGCAGTTGCAGAAAACGACGCTGATCATATAGAAGAAGAGTTTGGAGATGTGTTATTTAGCCTGGTAAACTATGCACGATTCTTGCAAGTTGACGCGGAAGGCGTACTGGAAAAAACGAATAAAAAGTTCATTCGCAGGTTTACGCTTATGGAGGAAGAAGCTTCAAAACAAAATCGTTCTCTTGCTGAGATGTCCCTCGCTGAAATGGATGCAATTTGGAACGACATCAAAAAACAAAGGAAACCCTCTTGATACGAACCCTACGAAGAAGCGCGTACAAAAATGGCTACCTGATACTTACAGCAGCCTGGCTGTACACGTTATCGTTTATCATTATAAACTACCTAACTTATAGTTCATCTCCCGTTCGCATACAAAGCAGGTTTGAAAAGTATATCAAAGAGTCGGAGAATACTTTCAAGACCCTGGTTGCTGATACCGCAACCCTGCTATCATTGACCGATGACACTCCTGGTCGCAGGCAAGAATTGATTGATCTCAGAGATAAGTTGAATTTTTATGTATACGTCAAAGTAGACGGCGAATACTTTCTAAGTTTTTGGAACACCCATGTGGTCGTTCCTGCCCAGAATGACATTCAGGAGAACGATGGTAAATACGTGGTAAAGTATTCAAACGGCGAATACGAGCTCATAAAAAAAACAGTACGGGTACGCGACAAAACAATAGTTGCTGCGGGAATGGTCCCGCTTAGATATCACTATTTTTGGAACAACAAGTATTTACGAACATCCTTCCCTGCTTTCAAAAACCTGGAAGAGCGGTATGATCTGAACATGGCCGACACAGGCATTGGCATACGTAATGGCGATGGCGTGCGGCTGTTTAACCTTGTCGAAAAACCCAAGGGCAAATTAGCCTATACCGAATACGAACAGATACCCCTTGTCATGCGAGTGGTGTCAATTTTGTTTTTGCTCATCTTTATTAATTCACTTGCATACGACGTCGTTAGAACGCATGGTTGGAAGGTCGGATTTGGCTTCCTTGTAGCAGTGATCGTTTCTCTTAGGTTTCTTTCGTATTACTATAGCTTTCCTTTCGACTTCCGGCGACTCGAACTTTTCGACCAGCTTATCTATGCATCCACCTGGCTGCACCGCTCGCTTGGTGATCTCTTGATTAATACGATCCTGCTATTTTGGACGGTTACCTTCCTGAAATCTGTTTCAGTTCAAACGATAACGGGGATGGAGAAAATCGAAGGAAGAAAAAGCTGGCTTATCACGGCCGGATTGTGCGTGCTATTACTTGCTATGTCCTTCGGTTCGGCTTCCCTGATCAGGAGCCTTATTGTAGACTCAGACATCTCTTTCGACGCATCAAACTTCTTCAACCTGACCATCTACAGCCTGATCAGCTTTTTGATTTTATGCTTTATTGTGCTTTCGTTCTTTTACCTGTCGCACCTGGTGATCCTCCTTTTGCAAAAAGCCGATAACGGTTCTGTTGCTTTGAAGTATGTAATTACCGCCGTCTCGGGGCTGATGTACCTGACAATGCAGTTTAGCAGTCCATTGATTCTCGAGAACCTGCTCATTTTATCGTGGTTGCTATTATACCTGTTGCTTTTTGAATTTCGGTCGATCGACCTGTTACAACCATTCATTCGTTCTTCATTTTTCATTATCTGGTTAATACTGTTTGCCGCAAGTGTGTCGGCCATAATCATTTTTCAAAACCATAAGAAGGAGCTACAGCAAAGAAGGCGTGTTGCCGAGAAGTTGATGGAACAAACCAACCCGGCAGGGCAAAACCTGATGAGTGTTGCAGTTACCTATTTCAGCAACCCTTTTCTTGCTGAAAACTTTCATCGCTTCAAACACGAGTCGAGCAACAAGGTTGTTAAAGACAGTTTGATCGGCGAAAATTTCTCGGGTTACCTGAATAAATACGATACCCGTATTTATACGTTTGATTCGGTACATAATCCATTGTTTAATGATGATGAGGCCTCATACGAGGTTCTCACAAGTATAATATCTAACCAGGGCAAGAATACAGGGATTCCAAACCTGTATTACTACGAAAACAGTTTAGCCAGTTTTAGTTACCTGTATCAGCGCACCATTAAGGACTTCGATAACCGAACCCTTGGACACTTTTTTGTAATTGCCCGCCCTAAAGGTTATAAGAGCGAATCCTTAATACCGGAATTGTTCAAACAGGTAAAAGATGTTAGCGACGACCTGAATGTCAATTATTCATATGCCGTATACAATAAGGGCCAGATACTAAGCAGCTTTGGCGATCACGAATTTCCTTCGTCGCTGCAGGGGGCAGATTACCCGATGTTAGATTTCGAATTCAGAAAGTATGGAGATAATCATGAGCTTTGGCATAAGTTGGGTAATAAGGTAGTAGTAGTTGTAAAAAAAGGAAGGATTTTTTACGATGCAATCACTTTGTTTGCCTATCTGTTTGGCTCGTTTTTATTCATCATCATTATATTTCATCTGGGGAGTTTCCTTTTTCGTTCACGGTTCAGATGGAGGGGTATGCGAACAGCCTTTCGGTTTAGTATACGTAGCCAGATACAATTTACCATCGTTTTCATCTGCATCTTCTCTTTCGTGATTATTGGAATCGCAACCATCAAGTTTTATGTTGAGCGGTACAAAAAAACCAACGTTGAGATGCTGGTTCGTTCAATTGGCATGATGGCCAATGAACTCCAGAACCAGATCGCCAGCCGCACAATGTTCGACAGTTCCCTCAACCTTCGACAGCAAAAATCAACGCCACAAATCGAGGCAATTATCAACGGAATATCAGAAATACATGGACACGATGTAAACTTCTATAACGTTAGTGGACTATTACTGAATTCGACCCAGCCATATATCTACCACAAACACATTCTTAGTGAGATGATGGATCCCCGGGCATATTATCATCTACACTATAAACGCCACCTCCGTTTCATTCAAAAAGAGTTCGTGGGCCGTTTCGAGTACGAAAGTATTTACACTCCGGTCAAAGGCCACAATGGCGAGATATACGCATATGTGAATATTCCATACCTGAATTCTGAGAAACAGCTGAACCAGGAAATTTCCAACTTCCTGGTGACGTTAATAAATCTCAACGCCTTCATCTTTGTTTTTGCAAGTGCCATTGCATTGCTGCTTACAAACCGGATCATCCGTTCATTTTCGTTAATCGGGAACAAAATGAGGGATATCAACCTTGGCCACTACAACGAAGAGATTACCTGGAAGAGTAATGATGAAATCGGTTCGCTTGTAATGGAATACAACAAAATGGTGAACAAGCTTGAGGAAAGCGCCCAGGCACTTGCAAAAAGCGAGCGGGAGGGAGCATGGAGAGAAATGGCCCGGCAAGTCGCGCATGAGATCAAAAATCCGCTTACTCCCATGAAGCTCAGCATCCAATACCTGCAACGCGCCATTGACGAAAAGAAACCTGATGTTCAGGAGCTCGCTCAAAGGGTGTCGGCAACCCTTGTTGAGCAGATCGACCAGCTTGCAAAAATTGCGTCAGACTTCTCGCAGTTTGCGAATATTGGCAATGTAAGAAAAGAGGTGTTCGACGTAAATGACGTACTGCATTCTATTATTAACCTGCACAGTACCAACGACCGTTTAGAACTGTATTGGGATAAGACTGATAAAAGAGCCTTGCTCAATGCAGACCGGGCACAGATAAATCGTTTGTTTACGAACCTCGTGCAGAACGCGATTGAAGCGAGTTCCGGTACCGGGTCGGCTTTCATCAGGATAACCCAGGAAGTAAGTGAAGACGAGATTACCATTAGCGTCCAGGACCATGGACAAGGGATTAAGCCGGAGATGTTTGATCGAATTTTTACACCCAATTTCACCACAAAGAGTTCAGGTACGGGCCTCGGTTTGGCAATTTGCAAAGGCATTGTTGAAAAAGCAAGCGGATCGATCTGGTTTGTTACGTCACCCGGGGAGGGAACAAGCTTCTATGTAACGCTTCCCTTATTTAAGCCCGAAAAAGAAAAACAGCCTGTTGCTGCTGCGATTGCATAATGACGGCTCTCAAGCTAATTGTCGGTAGGCATTGATGGTTGTCAGATACTGTTCAAGTCGGCACCCAAAAACACATCTGATTTCACGCAGCTTTGTTCACCAAACGCATACCGACTGGTTACGTTTCCTGAAATCGGTATAGCGTTTACCAGCGCACTTTTCTTCCTCAACATTTTGCATCAGGTGCCGGAGGTTATCCTGTCAGCGGCTGGAACAGTTCCCTACAGTAATTATCTTAAGCCATGAGTTTACTAAAAAAAGCTGCCGCAAATTTGCGGCAGCTTTTTTTAAGTCGATCACTTCAATGTAGTTTACACGCAATAAAGCGTGATATACCTCATTCGGTTAGCTTTTATCATCTTGATGAACTGTGTTAGCCCCATCAGCATGCGCTTCCTGAACAGATTTGTTGCCCGATTCCACCTCAACAACTTTGGTAACTACCGCATAGTGATTGGGCCTTATTTCCGAACCATATTTCAACGCGTAGGCCTTCGTGAACTCTGC
>JASLBT010000353.1 GCA_030146445.1 Segetibacter sp.
GAGAAGATGTCAGTATAGATGCGATCACACGTTATCTAAATGTAAGTCGCTTTAAGTTGAAAAAATTTGCGGCTATGGAAAGATGTCGTACAAGGGAGTGACACAACCGGGGACGAATGGAGGTTGGATGTTGGCTCCATAAGAATCCGGAAAGGTATTAAGGTATTAGGAATTGAGATATATATAGGAAAGTTGCTAAGTTGATCAGTTGAGTGGTTAACTAGTTCAGCAATGATTTATGTTTGATAAATTGAATAATTATGAAAAAGATATTTGGAATAAACCTCGTTGCGTTTTTAATGCTGGCAATGGCAGCCTGTGGCTCAGGTGAGTCAGGCACAAACCCATCGGATGACACGAGTAAGGTGCCATCGGAAGTTAAGGATACAATGGCAGTGTTGCGGCCACCGATTACCGATAGCAGCAGCATTCAGAAGACGATGCCGACCAATGATGATAACGTGATCATGCCCGACTCTGCCGGCCATACGAAATAGATAATTCAGCCAGGCTGGTGCCCGATCACGTTACCATTAAGGTGCGGCGCAGATCACTCGTTTTCCAGGTCGGTAAAGTTGATGTGTTTGCCGGTATTGGACTCTTGCGGACTTCCCAACGACGGATCCTGATCGTTATTCATTCGCTCTCCCCGCATTTCTTTCCATTGTTGTTTTGCCACACCGCCGTCTTCGCCGGTAGTCTCTGCAGCAGTACCGCTGTCATCGTCACGGAAGTTTACGTGTTTAGTGGTGTTCGATTCCTGTGGGGTACCCAGTGAAGGGTCCTGGTCGTTGTTCATACGTTCTGCCCTCATTTCCTCCCACTGTTGCTTTGCGGGATTTTCATCTTTTTCGTTGTTTGCTGAGTCGTTGTTCATGGTAGATAAATTTTTTTGGAGGCGGGTTTTTTCCGTAAAAACACCCCTGGATTGCAAAAGAAAAATAGTTTAAATTTAGTATTCCAAACCTGTGCCACTTGTACTTGTCAAGAGGTTCAACTGGCGCCAACCCTGTAAATAGGCGCTGGTGACCAGCCCCGTCGCAGGAGACTTACCTTGATATGTAAAGTTGAAGTTATGTTCAATTACGACTTTTCTCCGGCTAGAAAAGACCTTGTGATCTTAAGCAAAAAGCTGCGTGCCGAAAAATGCATTGATCACCGGAAGCATCCATTTGTAAAAGTAAAGCACGATGATCTTGAGGTAACTGCGTGCTGCGACAAGTTTATGGCGCGGATGGAAGCAATGATTGAAGAGGAAAAGAAGAAGTCGGATCCACCTGAACCAGCGATAAATAAGAAAGTATTGATTGTTGACGAAGAGGTTGACTTTGGTGCGCTCATGCGATCTTACCTGGAGAAAAAAGGTTGCAAAGTTAACGTTTGTACCAACTTGAAAGATGCGGATGAATACCTTCAGGAAAATGACCCTGATATAATTATTGTCGATCGACCTTTTGCGGAGCAGCTCAAAGTGCCCGACAACGATAAAACTAAAATTTTTATTACAAATGCAAAAAGTCCGGCCGGCCGGAGTTTCCCGTTTTGGTAGCTTTCATCGGTATAACAAACTATCGGTATAACAAAGTTTGAATTGACCCTTTTTGGCTTTCTGAGTTTTCATCTTAAACAAACAATTCCTGCTCATCGGTATAATAAGTCTTCCTGGAATTGATGATCTCCTGCTTTATCGGTGCGCCGGTTGGGCTACTGGTTTTGCTTGAATTATGAATATCCAGGAAATCTCGAACTTCTCCGGTGATAATTTCAGGGCTGTGTTTAAGTATCTTTTTCTCCGCGTTTTTCAATACAGACTTAATTGCCTTCGCTAGTTGTTTTATTTTTTCATCGGGAATTTTATTGCTGACAGATAGTGGAGAGATTCGGGCGGTCCACAAAATCTCGTCAGCGTATGCGTTGCCGATTCCACGTATGATGTGTTGATCCAGTAGCAGCGTTTTTATGAGGGTTTTTTTTCCTAACTTTTCTTTCAAAAATTTGAAGTTTACTGTGGTAGAAAGCGAGTCCGGAGCGTCAGACGGACCAGGATTTAAAATTGGCTTTGCCATCCGTTGATAATCGGTTAATGCAAGGCCGGTATTGTTCTTAAAGAGCAGTTCGAAAATCGTAAACTTTTGTTCATTACGCTTTTCAAAAAAATAAAGATTGCCGTGTAACATCAGGTGCATGCCCAGCATCGTTCCGTTCTTAAATTCGAAACGGAGTTCTTTTCCTTCCCGGTAAACTTTTAATAATTCCTGTCCCACCAGGGCTTTTTTAAAATCTGCAGCCGGAGTCTTGATCTTTGCGCCATTCACCAGGGTTGCTGCTTTAACGATTTGTCCGGACAATTTCTTATCGAGGTTTCGGCTAAAGACCTGCAGGTCGGGCAACTCGGGCATTCTGTAATATTTACGGGAAATAATAAAGAGATCAAAAATCGGAATCTGGTGCTTACATACCAGCAACAAACAATTAAAATCATCAAGGTAATATCCCGGTAATAAATGAATTAATTCGGGATTGCTGTTGATTACCTTCTCGCTAATTGATTACAACTTTGTTCCTGACTGACTTAATAATATAAAGATAGTCTGCTTTCATCTTTCACAGGTGTTTTGTACATTTCTAAATCAATGTCGTTTACATAAGCTTACGTTCCAAAACGGGGTAAAAAAATTAATTACCGGACAGCGCGTGCGTCACCAACGAGGTCGGAGCAGCAATAATATGTTTATGTGAATGTAATCTGCCGGCTCCCTCTAATAAATGAACTTATGTAAACGACGTGTTTTATTAGTTGCTATTAGAAGAGTTTCGGGAATTACTTTTAAAATATTCATTAAAGCATTTGATCAGAATATGGGTTACCTGCTTTTCACAACCGGTTTGCTCATGTTCGTAACAAATGTTTATTCGCAGGTTGGTAGCGTCGCCCGCCTGGCAATGAATGAAATTTCACAGGGTTCTTCGGGCAACAAAGAGTTTATTGAGCTGGTTGTTACCGGGGCAAAAGATTGCATTGACACTACCATGCGTATTTCCCACTGGATCCTGGATGATCAAAACGGTTGGTTCGCACAGGGAGCAGGTGCCGCCATTTCAGGCGGACACTATCGCTT
This sequence comes from Segetibacter sp., assembly GCA_030146445.1. Taxonomy (GTDB): domain Bacteria; phylum Bacteroidota; class Bacteroidia; order Chitinophagales; family Chitinophagaceae; genus Segetibacter. The sequence continues at coordinate 3,120 of JASLBT010000353.1, forward strand.
CCGGGATACATCAAAATGGCACCAGGTTCCAATTGGTGCAATCATTCTTATTTACAACGACGCCGATAAAAATACAAATGTTGGTTTCCCACGTGATGACCCCGACGATAGCAACAACGATGGTGTTTATGTACTTCCTATAAGCAGCCCGCTATTAGAGTATAATACGTTCCCTGCCAATGGTTCGGGAACACCCGTGAATTATAGTGGACTTGTCTATACAAAAGGCGCTGGAATACCTGATCCCAAAAACTGGGCAAGGATCGGTTTAAGAGATAATGGCGATGCAATGTTGGTGGTACGTCCGAATGGGAGTTACAACAATCCGGACACCTATTTTGCATTGGGTTATTATTTGTCTGCATTCTTTACCGGACCCGCTATGCCCACTGTTTCTAAGCCGATCCCACCCGGTGAAAGTGGCGGAAGGTTAACCTACTATTTTGATGATCCGAATGGACTTTATAAGGAGAGCCATGCATGGGCAATTGGTGGGGCGTCAAGCCAGTCTGAAACACCCGGTGCACCAAATAGCGTTAACAATGCAGCATGGATTAACTATGTTCGAAGGCATCCCGGCCGCAGCAGGGATATCTCTGTTATTCCTGCTACCGCTGCGACCTGTTCGTTGAACCCTGTTTTACTTACAGCTGCTAATGGCCCGGACAGCAGTACCTGGAAGTGGTCGCCGGCAACCGGGTTGTCTGCAGCGACAGGAGCCAATGTATACGCAAATCCCGCTTACACGACCACTTACCAGCTAACCGGGTTGGACACATCAAATTGCCCGGACACGGCCTATGTTACGGTTAGCGTTTTGGCACCTGCACCGGATGCGACCGGCTTGCAAAGTTTCTGTTCGATGACCCATCCGGTGATAGGTCAACTTATACCTCGTGGCCCCGGCATGCGCTGGTTTGCTGAGCCATCAGGGGGTGCCGCACTGCCGAATTCGACGCTTCTCCAAAGCAAAACGTATTATGTCAGCCAAACTGTTAATGGTTGCGAAAGTGCAAGGACGGGAGTGCGGGTGCTTTTAACCGCTCCACCTGCTCCTGAGCTTCTTGTTACTCATCCGACCTGTTCAAATCCGGTTGGTGCTATTACGGTTACCTCACCTGTAAGCGTGGGAATCACTTACCAGTTAGGTGATGGCGCTAACCAGGCAACGAATGTATTTAGCGGGCTCGTACCCGGCACCTACAGGGTTATCGCAGACAGCAATGGTTGCCGGTCTGCCGCAAGCATACAAACGATCTCACCCCTGTCCGATACACCTATGGTCAAGCTCATACCAACACCTCCGACGTGCGTAGGTGGAGGCGCCATAATAGCCGTGGCAACGAATGGTACCCCACCCTACGTTTACGCTCTTAACGGAAGTAATTACAGTCAGTCAGGTGTGTTCAGGGATTTGGCTGAAGGAGCATATGTTGTCACGGTGCGGGATGCTGTTGGGTGCATTGCTTCATCAACAACTTATCTCGTTCGCAACAACGATTTCAACTTAAGGCTTGTGTCGTCTGCAGCAACGGTTTTCACAGGCGACAAGGTGATTGTTCAA
>JASLBT010000376.1 GCA_030146445.1 Segetibacter sp.
GTTGTGCTCAATATGCAGACATCGTCCGCTACAACGATCTTAATTAAACTGAATAAAGCTGACTTCAAACGATAAAGAGTATATCCCCGATCGTTTGTCTTATTACGGCTCAAGAGAACTAGGAAACACAACACGCTACTCCTTTTTACCGTAAGCGATGTAATCCTTTATGTTCTCTTTGGTGACTAGTTCAACAGCAACGGGCATCTTCTTTGGAAACGCGCGTTTTCCTTTAAGGTATTCGTCAGCATACACCGCAGCTGTCTCTGCCATCACTTTGGGGAACTGCATTGCCGTAGCTGCTATCTTACCTTCACTGATGCCGGTGATCGCATCTTCAGCGCCGTCGAATCCAAATACTTTAACATTCGGTTTGCCCGCGGAAACCAGGGCCTGGTAAGCACCCATTGCCATAGCATCGTTTCCACAGAATACAGCGTCAATATTTGGATGTGCCTGCAGGATGGACTCCAGTACTTCCATGCCTTTGTTCCGGTCAAAGTCGGCGCTTTGCTGGGCCACCATTTTAAGGTCAGGATAGTAATCAACCAGGCTGTGAAAACCTTTGGATCGTTGCCAGGTATTGTTGTCGCCAACGAGCCCGAGCAGTTCAACATAGTTTCCTTTTTTGTTCAATTGCTGTACAAAGTATTTGCCCATTGCCACACAGCCAGAGTAACTGTCCGATAAGATCTGTGAAGTGGCAGCATCCGAGTTCACTTCGCGGTCCATACAAAACACCGGCACGCCTGCTTCCTTTGCTTTTAATACGTTTACCACCGAGCCGTCGGCGTCCGTTGGGTTAAATAGTACGGCGCTGTAGCCCGAAGCAAGTGCATTCTCAAAGTGATCGGTTTCGAGCGCAGTGTTATTTTGGGAGTCGAAGATCTTTGCTTCGTATCCAAGTTGTTTTGCCTTTGCTGCTGCGTTTTCTGCGAGAAATACAAACCAGGGATTGTTCAACGTCGACACGATCACAGCCATCTTTTTAGGTCCCTTACTGTCGTTGTTCTTACAGGCGGAAAGCATTGCGACCGTGAATAGCAGAAAAGCAATGAATACTCTTGTTCCAACAATAATTCTTTTCATATGAAATCGTTAGGCGTAAACAGGCAAAGGGTAACAGAACTGAGATGCATTGATGTCAGACCACAAGCTATGTATTTCGTTTTATATAAACGATCATATCAACGACTGCGTGGCATCAGTGTTGTACACCCAACATCTCCATCGCAGTCGCAGCGATGCCGTCGCCGGAAATACCATAGTGATTTAGTATTTCAGTTTGAGAACCTGTAACGGTATACTCGTCGGGAATACCCATGATTTTAAATTTGTTGTGGTAGCCACTCTCCAGTAAAAACGAAGCGCATGCTTCGCCCAGTCCTCCATATACGCTATGTTCTTCTATGGTTATGATGGGACTGCCGGAAGAAGCAACTCTTGCAAGCAACTCATAGTCGAGCGGCTTAATGGTATGCATACTGATCACGGTTGCCTGAACGTCGTCGTCAGTCAACAATTTTTCAGCAGCCTGTAGAGCCGGGTAAACGGCCTCACCTGTCGCGATCAATATTACATCGCCGCCTTCACGTATCATTCTTCCTTTGCCAAATTCAAAAGACTCGTTATCTGCATCGAGTAAAGGCATTACCTTTTTACCGAACCTGATGTAAAACGGGTGCGGTGACGCGGCAGCTAACGTAATGGCTCTTTCCGTTTCGAAATTGTCGGCAGGTGCAACAACCGTTATGTTATTTATTGCACGGAGCACGGCATAATCGTGCAGGCTATGGTGGGTAGAACCAAGGGCGCCATAACTTACCCCGGCACTGATACCTATTACTTTTACGGGATTGCCGGAATAGGCCACATCATTTTTAATTTGTTCGAGGGCCCGTGCCGTAAGAAAACAGGCCGGTGAAACTGCAAATACTTTTTTACCTGTTGAAGCGAGCCCGGCTGCAACGCCGACAAGATTTTGCTCGGCAATGCCTACCTCCACCAGTTGTGCAGGAAACTTGTTTGCAAAAGGAGTTAGTTTGCCTGAACCACGTGAGTCACTGGTGACCACAACAATTTGTCTATCGGTTGTTGCGAGTTCCTGCAATGTGCTGGAAAAAACATCCAGGTTGGCTTTATCTGTTCCGGTTTGTTGTTCAATAGCTGCCAAAATAATTTATTTTAAGGTTGATTCTTTAATACGTGAGGGCATCTCAATTTTCAGCGTATACGGCAGGCCGTCTTTATTTGTGCGTGGGATGATTACGTTCAAAAATCCCGACGACCAGTTCCATTTTAGTTTTTCGCCGGTCGCAAGTACGGTAATATTTCGTACCCCTGTTGTGCGGGAAAAAACTGATTGGTCAAAAGACTTCAGTTCGATAGTTTGGCCGGGAGCTGGAGTGCTTAAGAAAGTTGCATAAACAAAGTCTCCTTTACTGGTATACCTGATATCTTCAGCGGTGTAGCCGACCTCAAAATATTTTCGGCGGTCTTTTAACAGCAGCGTGTTCTTTTCAATCCCCGGGCCTTCTCCATAAATGATCCAGGGGTGGGTTTCATAGATGCCTTCCCCATTTAATCGCATCCAATCACCAATTTTTTCAAGTATGTGTTTTTGTGCCTCCGGCAGCGTGCCGTCGGCCTGGGGCGAAACGTTCAACAGGTACACACCATTTTTGCTTACCGCATCTACCAGCGCCCTTATAATAGTTTCTGCAGACCGCAGTTCCATATCGCTGGTGTGCGACCAACTGTAGGTGCTGATGGGTTCTTCGGTCAGCCAGGTAACGGGCATGATTCGATCAGGACGAGTTTTCTCATAAGTTCGCAAGCCTACATGTTCAGGCAGGTCAGCCGATTTATACAGGATCAGTTTTTCTTTTGAACCTTGTTCCAGGTAAGCTTTCACCACCGTTTTACGATATGTCTCCTGTATGTGGTTTAACCTGGAGTCGAAGTAAAGCAGATCGGGTTTATACTTGTTGACAACCTCCAGTACCTTTGCCGTCCACAGTTTACCAAACGTTTCATCGGGCCTTTCCGCTCCAGGCTTGTGCTCCCAGGCAGCAACGGACACCATCGGACCATACAGGGAGGCGTACCTCGGATCGCCGGCGTCGACAGTGCTGTCGAAGGTTGGATACCATCCCCACTGCCATTGGTGATGAAACGTAGCCATAAACCGGATCCCTTTCTTATGTGCCGCCGTTGATAACTGCCCTATTACATCCCCAGGTCCCAGCCGCTTTGCATTCCACGGATTTACCTTGCTGTTCCACATCGAATAGCCATCGGCATGCTCAGCGGTACAGCCAATGAACCGGGCCCCTGCTTTACTGAAAAGACTTACCCACTCTTTTGCGCGGAAGTTCTTTCCTTTAAACTGACGTATAAAATCCTTGTAACCAAAATTTTTCTGAGAACCGTAGGTCGCAAGCTGATGACGGTACGGCCCGGTGCCGGGAACATACATACTTCGCGAGTACCATTCGCTGTTGTAAGCAGGTACAGTATATGGGCCCCAATGTACGTATATGCCAAACTTAGCTGACGTGAACCATGCAGGCACAGGATTGCTAAGCCTTGACCATGAACTGTCGTATGCAGGCTGGGCTGTTGCGTGTTGCAGTACCAGCAAAATCAACAATATGCAAAAGCAAACTTTATTCATGATATCAAAGCTTCAGCATTCAGCTTGCTGGTGAGTATTGATCTTACATTCAAAACGCTGACAGGGCAAGATCCAACTCCTGTTCTGCAGTGGCAAACTCTTCTTTTGTCGGTACACCATGGTGCCACTTCAACTGGTTCTCCATATAGCTGATGCCTTTACCCTTAATGGTATGCGCAATCACAAGATTGGGCTTACCGGATGCAAAAGGAATGGATTGGAATGTCTCGTTCAAAACTTTAAAATCATGTCCATCCACATGCCTCACTTCCCATCCGAAGCTCTCAAATTTTTTGTCAATAGGATCGGTGTTGCATACATCGGCGGTGCTTCCGCTGATCTGGAGTTTGTTGTGGTCAATAATCGCGCAGAGATTGTCCAGCTTGTAATGAGAGGCGGTAAGTGCCGCTTCCC
>JASLBT010000472.1 GCA_030146445.1 Segetibacter sp.
AGCGAATTTAAGTGCTACTATGTTAAACGATAAAGACAAAGTAATCATCCTGTAGTATCCTGTGAATATAGGAATACCGCCGTAACTGGAAAAGCAGTATTTACTTCTTTTTAGCCCAAGCTCTCCCGGCTATTTCGAAAATATTCGAAAGTGTTGTAATTAGAACAGAAACCTTTCCAGGATCAATCTTTCTTTTTTTATTTTCTACAGAGACTAACCCGGAAATCAACCCCGTTAGACGAGAAAAAATAACTAGTTTTGCAGTTGTAAGGCGAATGGTATTGTCTTTTTGTATAATTTCCACATATTACATATTTTAAAATTCAAAGCTGATGAAAGAGCATTTTCAAACATTGATGAGCCTGAGGCAGAACCCGCTTCACTTCAATTCTTGTAATGGCTACGGGGAGATTAATCGTGTGCTAAATCAATATACCCATGTTCTGAATTGCCTGAGCACCTATAACGATCATTACAAAACCGTGACCAAATGGTATTACCAGGATATTACTTCGATCCGTGATAATCTTCAGCGCTCGGTTGACGCTACTGACCAATCGGAGAAGGTGCATGCGTTTGAATGTGCAGGGAATGACCTCCGCGCAAATATCGATGCTCTCACCTACCTGGTTAAACCACGCCAGGAGTAGGCTGAATTACGATTGGTCGAAACATCACAGCTTACATTTTACCAAATGACGCTGCTAACCTGTTCAGGGCATCCTTAGAAATGGAGTTTCTGCCGTTGTCAACTACGAGCCGGTACCTGAAAGTGGTAGACTCACCCTTTTTTAGCTTCAAATCGGCCGACGTTTTTTTGCTCGTAAAGCTCTTCTCGCCCAGGGGATTTGCAGCAAACAACCCATAGCCACGTGCGTGCCAGTAAGTAGGATAGTTTACATTTTTCGGGTGGTCAATAATAGCAACAGTAATGGAGTCGGTCGAGATCTTCCCAAACATTTTCACCCATGCTGCCCTGGTACCCCATACGTCATCACCCGCTTTGCCCGTACTTGCCAACATGTTTCCATTAGCAACTTTATCGGTACCGCCTTTTACGACTGTTGGATTGCCCTTATTGTCGGTAAACTTCTGATCCTTGTCCGTAGGTATTTGCAATTCGTGAGCGACACGGATGGCGAATAACCCGTCTTTGACATCGGTAAACAATACTTCTGTATTGGCCTTCAACGTTGTAAAACGGTCAATGATCCGCTGATTACCATTCGCGCTGAATTCGTAACGCGTAGTCTCTTCCAGCAACACATCATTCGTGTGGTTGGTCCAGTTCGCATGGTATACTAACACCCCTTTCTGACCACTGGTCGTTTCCAGGATTTTATCTGTCTTTATCCAGCCATACTTTGATTTCCTTTCCGCGGGGATAGCGTAAGAGTTGTTCCAGAAATCGAGTCCGTTTACATTTTCGAAATTGAACCAAATGCCCAAATGATGGGGATGGTCGGTGGGATCACCTGGTTTCGGGTTCAGCGGAAAGCCCCGGGTAACTGCTATGCCATTAGAAGTGTTTACCGGGTACAAAACCGGCTTCTCAAGCGTGTCGGGGTAGATAAAGCTGGTAAAGAGTTTCCCTCCAACAAAAATGTTGATCTTATTGGTTTTTGTCTCTTTTACCAGTCTCACCATTTCGCGCCTTTGAGCCTTACCGACTGAAACGGCCGCCACACAGAGGAACGTAAGAGCGACTATTTTTATGCGTTTAAACATGAACACGATTTGGTTAGCGTTGGACGTTCAAGAAGTGCGTGCAAAGTGTTACGAACTACTATTTGAATGCTTTACTATTTGCGATGATCTCCCGGCTTTTTTCATCAAAGGTCACCTTTGCGCCGGTGTGTGCTGCAGCTTTGGCGCTCGAGCCTGATTTTGCAACCAGAACTCCTGCTCCGGCCAGGGCGGCCTGCTGTATGCAATCGCGACGTTTTTGTGACATAACGTATCGTTTTTTTAAAAGTGATTGAAAGCGGCGGCATCTTACATCAAAATGGTAGTTAGCCCAGGGAAAGCGATTGAAGCTATGTTTAAGTACGCGTTAGAGTTTACGAATTTTTAAGCTGCGGTAATAAACACGATCCCCGTGATCCTGCAGTAGTATTCTGCCTTCCTTTGCCATACCGAAGTTTTCCCAGTTCTTATACTTGCTCTTTTTAACAAGCTCAAGGAACTCAGCCGAACCCCGTACATATTCAAGCACTTTGTATCCGTTCAACCAGTGTTCAACCCGGTTATCGGGGTAAACCCTTAACATACCCTGGTTCCAGTCGCCAATCGTTTTCTTAGCTGCCGGAATTTTCGTTGAGGTCTTAAGGTCATATAATGATGCGAGCGTACGGTTGCCGTTTACGCCGAGCTTAGCGTCGGGATGACGTTCATCGTCGAGAACCTGGTACTCCAGGCCGATGGCAGAACCCGCATTTTTCTCTTTTTCTGTTACAAAATATTTTACGCCGCTGTTTGCGCCTTCCGTGAGCTTAAAATCAAACTTAAGTTCAAAGGCACTAAATTGATTTTCGGTAACGATGTCACCGCCATTTGTAGACTCTGCGCCGGTTGACTTTTCGACGCTAAGTACGCCATCCGAAATATTCCAGCCTTTTTCAGGAAACTTTTGTTTGTATGCTCCTCTCCAGCCTTTGCTGGTTTTGCCATCCCATAGTAACATGAAATTATTTTTTTTCTCCTGCGCGGAAAGGTCGTTTGGTACGAGGTTAACGACAGTGATATTGTCGTAAGCCGATGGTTTAAGTTCAGTGGTTTTTATGCGGATGTTTCGCCACCTGATCTTCCTGCCTGCATGGCCCGGGTCGTTTATTGAATGAACCTGCAAGGCGATAAAACCGGCGGGCGTCATGTTGTCGACTACGTGGGCGGTTGGAATGCCGTTTATCCAGGTCCGGATAGTATTGCCAATACATTCTATTTTGTATTTATTCCATTGGTTGTTTCTAAAAGCCTGCTTTCCCTTGGGATTTAATTCGAGGGTGTACAACCATCCACGTCTTGCCTCATCGTAAAGTCCGCCGCTCCATTCCCGTTTCGACGGATCAATCTCAACCTGGTAGCCATGTACACGCCCATTCTGGTAGTCGGCTTTGCTTTCGCTACGGATCTGAATGCCCGAATTCATCGATGTGTCGACCATTAAATCAAGTTCAAGTACAAAATCACCATAGTTCTGTTCAGTAGCCAGGAATGAGTTGGGTTCCTTGTAAACTGTTGTACCAACGATTTCGCCATTAACAACTTCGTACCTGGCTTTGCCGTTTAGCTGTTTCCAGCCCGACAGATCTTTGCCATTAAAGAGGTCTTTCCAGCCCGCATTTTTCTGCGCAAATGAAGAGAAGCTAACGATTAAAATTGAGGAGCAAAGAAGAAATTTCAATTTCATATAAGGACTTACAACATTAACAATCGCCGGCAAAATCCGGTAATAACCTGCACAGGCACGAACGGATTAGACACGCTATAACACTGCTTTAAAGGTACATGGGAAGCATGAATTGGAGAAGAATATTTCCTTTCGGAATTGTGAATGTTAGGGTTATGATGAGAGAGAAGTATGAATGATGAATTGTGAAGGAGGAATGATGAATGTTTGATTATGTGGGATGAAGTGAGCTTTGAATTAACTTTCGAA